>NZ_BLXW01000014.1:0-135987 GCF_054784495.1 Geomonas sp. Red276 | reverse complement strand
ATCAGTACCGCTTTAACCGTCGTTTCGATCTTGCTGCTATGCTTCCCCGCCTCGCTGCTGCCGCTGCCCGGACTGGCAGCCGACCAGAGCGGTGGTTACGCCTAGCGGAAGATTGGCGCTAATCAGGAAATGGAATGGTGGACAGCCCTTCTGCCCACCATTACGGTTCCGAATTCCTCGCTACCTTCCCCCCCGAACAACTTCACCCTTACCTTCAAGGGGAGGGGCGCGGGGAGGATGGGGGGCCGTCGTCACTCCGGCAGGGGAGCGTACCTGCCGCCCTGCGGGCCGCCAGCGACCAGCCAACCGTCGCGGGAGCTTCTTCCCGGGCCCGGTAGTGGCAGGAGAAATCCATCGCCGCCAGCAGGAACATGAACCAGACCAGGTTCAGCCGGTTGAACATGGTCTCGCTCAGGTTGTAGAAAAGCGAGATGACGAACGCGGAGAAGAGCAAGAGTGCAAAGTTGTTGCCTTCCAGCACCTGGCGGCGAACCTTGCCGGCGGTGGCGACGATCACACAGAGAAGGAGGGCAAGTCCGATGAGTCCGCCGTTGAGATAGGTGTCGAGGTAACCGTTGTGGGCCTGGATGATGTTATGAAACTGTCCCATCATGGAGGGCTTCAGCCAGAAGCTGCTGTAACCGGTGCCGATCAGCGGATCGACCTGCTCACTCAAAAGCCCTTCCCAGATGTCGGTCCTGCCGGTGAAGGTGATGTCCTTGTCCACCGACTTGACCAGCAGGTCGGTGAAATCGGTCAAGAAGAAAAGGGTGGCCAGCGTGCACCCGCCGAGCAGGCTGTAGAGTCCCAGGTGCCGGATCTGGTTCCGGAAACACGAAAAACGCAAGAGGATCAGGATGGTGCTTCCGGCCGCCAGACAGAGGAGAGCGGTGGCACTCCGGGCGATCACAATCAGGTATCCGAGCAGGACCAAAAGAGTCGCCCTGACCAGCAGATCGACGATCTTCCCTTTCCGGATCTCATGAAGCATCAACTCCACGAATTCCCAGACCAGAAAGAGCCCGGAGATGGCCAGCACCACGCCGAGCTCGTTCTTGTCGGTGGTGATGGCAACGTAGAGGATATCCCCGGTCTGGGGATTGTAGGAGAGGCCGTACTCGGGGAAGTACAGGATCAGCAGCACGGAGAGCGGGATTGCGCAGCAGACGTAGCGGGAAAATACCGCCCGGAAAGCCCCCACCGGATCGGTCTCGGTGAAGAGAAGGAGGATCATGACCAGGTTGCCGAGGTCCTTCACCAGGCGCTTGAAGCTGACGAAAGGAAAGTCGGACCAGATGATGCTGACGCCGCAGTAGAAGAAGAAAAGAGCGAGCCACGGGTTTGCCGAGATCACCTTCCACCAGTTGATGGAACGGCGGTAGAGGGCGAAGGCTCCGAGGCAGATCAGGGAAAGGTAGATGTTGCGGTCAAGCGGGCTCCCCTCGATGTAACTGTCGAGGCTGTCCATGTTGGCTTCGGCCCCGAACCAGTAGCCGACCGACTTCGACCCGATCGCCACCACCCAGAGAAAAACCACCCACGTCCCCCACGACGGAACGGGACGGAGCTTGCGGTCTCTCCAGAAGACGATGAGGATGAAGACGAGGCAGGCTGCCAGGGCGGCGTAACTTTCCATAAAATTTGCCCCCCTACCCGCCCGGTCCGCTCACCTCGCGGACGGGACGAGCCGGACAAAGGGACCGGCACCTGACGGAGGCGGTCCCCTTACTCCCTCCCCTGCAACGGCGAGAGCGTTTACCTACTTGTAGACACGGAACGGGGTCAGCCGGAAGAAGGCCAGCAACAGGCCGGCGTGATCGCAGCATTTCACCAGGTAGCGCATGAAGTGGTGGTCACCGGCCAATCGCAGGAAGGGAAGGGAGCAGAGGTAGAGGGGGAGCGCGACCAGGGCCTTCATCACCCCGCTCCGCCTGAGTTCCGGGAACTTGTAGGAGATGTTCCCCCGATGGAGCGCCCTCCTGCAGATGTAGCTCCGCTTCAGCCGCCATTCCGGGACCATCTCGTAGACCTCGGCCTCGTTGCACCAGACGAAGTGCGCCCCCTTGTCGGTTTTCCTGCGGAAGAAGTCGACGTCCTCCCCCCCGGAGCCGAATTCGGCGCGGAAAGGGAGCTCCGGCCCCTGCAAGAGCTCGGCCCTCAGCAGGACGTTAGAAGTCCTCATGTCCAGCAGGGTGATCCAGAACCCGGTGGCATGGGTGGGGCGCTCGAAGAACTTCCCCTTCCTGAGCCAGCCGGGGGGATCGCTTTCAAAGTAGGGGATCACGGGACCGAGGACGCCGTCGGCACCGGTGACGGTGCAAAGGTGCAGCAGTTCCCTGAGCCAGGTTGGGGAGGGATACTCGTCATCGTCGATGAAGGCGATGAAATCGCCCCGGGCATTGGCGACCGCGCGGTTACGGGCCAGGGCGATGTTCCTTTCCGGCTCCACGCAGTAGAGGATCGGGATGTCCGGCCCGAGGGCGGCGGCGAAGTTCAATACGATGTCGCGGGCAGACTGGGCGGCGTCGTTGTCGGAGATCACGATCGAGTAGGTGAACTCGCCCCCCGTCTCCTGGCGCGCCAACTCCTCCAGCAGCCGAAGCAGGAGATCCGGCCGCTTGAAGGTGCAGACACAGACGCTTATGTGTTCCAATCCGCCTTTCATGACACTCCTCAGCCGATCGGGTATCCATCGACTCCGCACAGGTTGGCGGCCACCCCCACCAGGAGGCTCACCCGCTTCGACTCCATCCGGACCGCATTCCACCGGTTGCGGACCTCGACCGCCGCGTCGACCACCCGTTGCGGCAGCAGTTCCCTGATCTCCCGGTGCAGTTTCAGGTTGAGGGCCAGCCGGCCTCGCAGGTTGAGGGGGATGAAATATCTCGGCACCTCGACCGCCTTGAAGGCGTTATGCTTCTTGAACTCCCCCAGGCCGCGCCGGCTCCAGGTGCTGTAGTGCAGGTGCCGCACCCCCTTCTCGGCACAAAGCTCAACCGCCTTGGCCATCAGCGCGTTGGTGGGCGCCTTGTCGCGGTGGGCGATTTTGGAGATGATCTGCATCAGGTGGGAGACCCCTTCGTCGTGCACGAGCTTTATGAAGCCGATCAGTTCGCCGTCGAGGAAGGCGCCGATGAACTGGCTGCGGTCGAGGAAGCTACCGTGCTCGTTCCTTAGGGCCTCGATGCTCTTGAGGTAGTGGCGAAACGGTTTCCCCTGCCGCACGGGAGACTCGTCGTAGATCTCCTTGATGCCGCGGATGAGGTCGTCGTCAAACGGGATCAGCCGCACCTCGACCTTGGCCTTCTGGGAACGACGGATCATGTTCCTGGTCTTGTCGTTGATCTGTTTCTTCCACCACTCCTCGTAGCTGACGATCTCCAGGACGGCGACCTCGTCGTACTCGAGGTGGAAATCGTAGCGCGGAACGTTGTCGGGAATTCTCTGGACGAAGGTGAAAAGGTCGGCGCTCCCCGCCACCTTTCTCACCGCCTCCACGAACCGGTAGGGATCGTCCACCCATTCGTAGTACTCGGCCTCCAGCCGCGCAATGCGCGGAAACCGGCCGCTCACCGTGATCCCTATGCCATCGACCACCATACCCATCACGTCTCTCCTTGACGCCGGCATCCTTCAGCGCCGGCGCTTTCGCCCAGTCAGGCCGCGGGAAACGAAGACAAGGGACGGTCGCCGGCCACCTGCATCATGTAACGGTCGTACAGGATGAGTGCCGACTGCTTGGTCCCCCTGACCGCGGTGGCGATTCCCTTGGCTGTCTTGAATCCGAGGATGTCGATGAGAAATGAGAACTTCGGCCCGAGGTGGGGCGGACTGAGCGTGCCGCCGAGTTGACCGGCCAGCACGGCCAGCTCCTCTAACATTAATCGTTTCTCAGGATAGAAGTATATCAGATTGGTCTGCAGGTACCTCAAAGCCGCCGAACGCGCCCGGGCGCTGTCTTCCAGCCGGAGCAGGTAATCGACGAGAAGCCGGTAGGAGAGCAGCAGCGAACGGCAGGCCCGGTGGTTGATGAGTTTGCTGAGACTCCGCGCGTTGGCCTGGCGATAGAAGGAATAGGCGCCGGAGACGAACTTGACCCCACGGGAGGCGGCCACCAGCCGGCCGAAGTACTCGCCGTCGTCGTTCAGGGTGAGCCTCACGTCCCACGGTCCGACCGCCTCGGTGAGCCGGCGGCTCACCAGCCAGACGGCGGGGAAAAGGGAGTCGTCGTGGTTGAATTTCCTCAGATACCAGTCGACCGGCCGGAGGTCGTGCCAAAGCGAGTTGGCCTGCAGCCGGGCCTTCGAGGTCCGGTAAAAGAAGGTCCCGAAGCCGGAGCAGTAGAGCAGGGAGTCGTCTCCCTGGACGTGAAACTCGCGCAGCTGCCGCTCGATCTTGTCGGGGGCCAGCAGGTCGTCGGCATCGAGCCACTGGACGAAATCCCCCTGGGCGAGGCTCAGGGCGCGGTTGCGGGCCGCGCAGGCGCCGGTGTTCTCCTGGGTCACGATCTTGACGTTGGTCGACTGGAAATGGCTGGCGATCTCGCGGGTGGCGTCGGTTGAGCCGTCGTCGACGACGATGATCTCCTTCTTCGGCCAGCTCTGGTTCAGCGCCGAAGTGATCGTCTCTTCGATCCACTTTTCCGCGTTGAAGGCAGGTATCAATATCGACACCAGAGGTTCCATGGCGCCCCCGCAGGTGGCCGGAATCGGCGACCGCTCACCTTTTCATGAAAGTCCGGTGCCACATCTCGAAGGAGATGAGCAGGTAGAGGTGCCGGATGAACTCCTCCCTCCTCTCGGTGTGCATCTTAATCAGGCACCTCACGTAATCCGGGTCGAAGTAGCGGTGGATGGAGGAATCGGGGGCGAGGAGGCAGTCGTTTACGTAGTCGTTCAGGCCGCTTCGCAGCCACTCGTTGATCGGGTTGGTGAACCCCTTTTTCTTCCGGTAGACCATCTCCTTCGGGAGCCATTTCTCCACTGCCTTCTTGTGCAGGTATTTCCCCTGCAGGCCGTGGAGCTTCCAACCCGGCGGGAGGGATTCGACGAACTCCACCACCCGGTAATCGAGGAAGGGGACCCGGGTCTCCAGGGAGTTGGCCATGGCGGTCTTGTCGTTCACCATCAGGAGGTCGTCCGGGAGATTGGCGCGGGTGTCGATGTAGAGCATCTGGCTCAGCGGGTCGAGATCGCTCACCTCCTGCTGGAGGTGCCCAAGCGGCGAGTGCACCTCCCCGCTCTCGGTCCGCACCTGCTCCTTCACCCACTGCCGGAAGAGCTGCTCCCTCATTTCCCTGCTGAAGAACGAGTAGACCTTGGTGAAGCGCCCCATGACCTCGGGCTCATCGAGGGAGACCACTCCCCGCTTCATCCACTCGCTCCGCGGCAGGGCGAGGACCACCTTTTTAAGGAGCGCCCGGACCGCGACCGGAAGGCGCCGGTAGGAGGTGGAGAGCTTGACCCCGAGGTAGCGGCGGTACCCCGCCCACGGCTCGTCGGCCCCCTGCCCGGTCAGCGCCACTTTCACCTTCTGGCTGGTCAGGTAGCTCACGAAGTAGAAGGCGGCGGCGGTCTCATTTCCCACCGGTTCCTCCAGGTCCCAGAGGTAGTTGCGGTAGTAGTTCCGGTAGTCGGAAGGGGAGATGATCAGTTCCTCGTGGCAGGTCCCGAACCGCTCCGCCATCCGGCGGGCGTCGTCGGTCTCGTTGGTCTGCGCGCCCCCCTCGAATCCCAGGGTAAAGGTGCGGATGGCGGAAGGGATGTGCCGGGCCATCACGGCGAGGATGGTGCCGGAGTCGATCCCGGAACTGAGGAAGAGGCCGACCGGGACGTCGCTTCTCAGCTGGATGCGGATGGCGTCCTCGAGAAGCTGCTGGTACTGCTCGATGGCGTCGGGTTCCCGCAACCGCGTAATGATCCGCGGCCGCCAGGTCCAGAACCTCCGGACCGCGATGCCGTCCTTCCCCGCGCTCAAAAGGTGCCCCGGGGGGAGCTTGAGGATCCCCTTGAAGAGGGTCTTGGGAGACGGGACGTAGCGGTAGGTGAAGAGATCGCCGAGGCTCGCCAGGTCCACCTCGCGCGGGCACTCCCGGCTGCGGATTAGGGCCTTGATCTCGGAGGCGAAGAAGAGGGTCTTACCGGCGGTGAAGTAGTAGAGCGGCTTGATCCCGAGGTGGTCGCGGGCGAGCAGGAGGCGCTGAGACGAGGCGTCCCAGAGGGCGAAGGCGAACATGCCGTTGAAGCGGTCGAGGCATCCGTCCCCCCACTCCTCGTAGCCGTGGAGGATGACCTCGGTGTCGGAGGCGGTTTTGAAGCGGTGCCCCTTTTTCTCCAATGCCGACTTCAACTCAATGTAGTTGTAGATCTCTCCGTTGAAGACCACCTGGAGCCGGTCGTCCTCATTGGACATCGGCTGGGAGCCGGAACCGAGGTCGATGATGCTCAGCCTGCGGTGCCCGAGGCCGATGCCGGGGGCGAGGAACGCCCCCGCACCGTCCGGTCCGCGGTGGGCCATGCTGGCCATCATGCTCTCCAAAAGGCTCCGCTCCACGCCCCCGCCGTATATCCCGCAGATACCGCACATGGTTTACCTCTTCACCCCCAGAAGGCACCCCGTTTGAGCCTCTCGGCCAGCAGGGCGTTGTAGCGGGCAGCCTCGTCCCGGGTCACCAGGCGCTTCTCGGTGCCGGCCGCCGTGAGGTACCCCCACATCATCAGAATCCCGTGCAGAATCGGCGGCCACCCCACCAGCATCCTCTTCAGAGCCTTGAAGAGGAAAAGGTCGGCCCGGCCGCCGGTCAGATAGAAGATCCGCCCGTGCAGCATGCTGGTCTTGAGCTTCCCGATCCCGCTCCCCTCGCCCTTCAGGTGCTGGAAAGGGAGATCGGCAAAGTGGGCGGTCTTCCATCCCCTCGTCAGGGCCTTGATCTCGTCGACGGTGTCCCAGCCGAGGGTGGGGGAGAAGCCGCCGATCTCCTCGAAGCAGCGGCGGCGGATCATCTTGCTCGCCCCTGCCGCGTGGTAGGCCGGCATCCGGACCACCGACCACCCCGCCCCCTCCTTTTCCAGGTAGACGCCCGAGGCGATGCCGAGGGTCGGGTCGTCGAGGAAGCGGCCGACCAGCCTTTCGAAGTAGTCGGCGGAGAGCCTCAGGTCGCCGTCCAGCTTGACGATGAAGTCGTAGTCGAGGGAGGCGACCCGCTGGGCGCCCCGGTTGAAGGCGGCCACCACCGGCGGCCCGGGAAAGCGCGTCGCGTTGTTTTTCACCAGCACCAGCTCGATCCAGTCGTGGCGGGCGGCGTAGCGCCGGACCACGTTGGCGGTCTCGTCGCGTGACCCGTCATCGACGATGACCCAGCGGGCGGGTTTCAGGGTCTGCCGGCAGACCGACTCTAGGGTCTCCACGACGTAGCTTGCCTCGTCCTTCACCGGGGTAACCACCACGTAGCGGGGAGATTGCTCGCGTTCCATCGTTGCCTCTTTGAAGGTCAGGCGATCAGGCGTTCCACCAGGTCGAGGTAGAGGTGCTCGTTCTTGCTCCAGTCGAACTCCTGGACAAAACGCGCCGCGTTGGTGACGTAGCCCTCCCGGAGCCCACGGTCCGAAACCAGCTCCAGGATGCCGACGGCCAGCGCCTCGGCGTCATCACAGTCGAAAAAGCGGAGGACCGATTCGTTGAAGTAGTAGGCGTGCACCCGGGTGCGCGAGGCGATCACCGGGATCCCGACCGCCATGAACTCGAGGATCTTGGTGCTGAAGGCATCCCCGCTGAAGCCGTCGTTTCTCTTGGGCTCCACCCCGAGGTCGGCGCTCGCCATGATGCGGGTCATCTCCTCGCTGGAGACCAGGCCGTGGATCATCACCCGCCCGGCGAGCCCCAGCCCGGCCACGAGCCTCACCAGCGCCTCCCGCTCGGTGCCATCGCCGTAGATGTGGAGGCGTGCCTGGGGGAGCCGGTCGGCCAGAAGCCCCATGGCGCGGATGGCGACGTCGCCCCCCTGGTGCCAGCTCAGGGTGCCGGGGTACAGGAGGGTGATCTCCTTGCCGTCGCCCGGGATCGGCCTGGTGTGGAACCAGCGGGCGTTGGGATAGTTCATGATCACCGAGCACTTCTCCTTGGTGAGCGAGCGGGAGAGCAGGGTCTGGTGCCAGATGTGGTTGGCGACGATGACGTGGTCGGCGAAGGCGCCGGAAGCCCTCTCCACCTTGACCAGCATCTTGAAGACCAGGGACTCCTGGCTCACCTTGAACTTGGTCGCGTAGAGTTCCGGCACGATGTCGTGGATGTCGAGGATCACCTTGGCCCCGGTCAGCTTCGGCACCACGGCGGCGAACACCTCGAAGTCCGGAATCGAATGAACGTGGACGAGGTCGAAGGGATCGGCGAGCTGTTCCTTGGCCAAAAAAGCGGCGGAGCGGACCAGGAAGAGGAGCAGCTTGTAGAGGTAGCTGAGGCTCGCCCGCTCGTTGATCACCCGCTGCTGGATCCGGTGGACGGTCACCCCGTCGACGACCTCCCGCCCGGGCTGCCCCTTCCTCCTCAGGGCGACCACGTCGACTCGGTCCCCCCTCTTGGCCAGGGTGTGGGCGTACCTCTTCACCCGGTTGTCCAGCTCGTAGTAGGTATAGGCCACCATGCAGACGCGCATCCGGGGCTCCGGGATCAGAAGAGTTTGAAGAGAAAGCGGGGGATGTGGTACTTTCGCTTGTTGAGCACCACGCCGAGCACGGTCCCGCCGTTGTCGTTGATCCGCTTGATGATGTTCTTCACCCGCTGCCGCCTGCTCTTCTCCGCCTCCAGGACCAGCACCACGCCGTCGGTGTTGCGGGAAAGGGCGATGCTCTCGTTGGGGCTCAGGTCCGAGGAGGCGTCGATGAGGATCAGGTCGAAACGCTCCTTGAGCTTCTTCCAAAGCCGTGCGGTCGCCTCCAGGTCCCGAAAGGGGGTCACCAGGGAGGCCTGGAAGGAGATGGGGGCGAAGAAGAGGTTGGAATCGCCGAAACGGAAGAGCGCCTTGTCGAGCTGCTCCCCCTTCTCGAGGAGGTCGATCCAGCCGTACTCGCAGGTGATGTTGAAGTTGATCTTCTTGGCCCGGTCCTGGCAGGCCGAGTCGAGCACCAGCACCGACTTGCCGTGCTGCTCCACTGCGGTCTTGGCGAACTCCCGGACGATGGTGGAGACCCCCTCGCCCCGGTGGGCGCCCATGAACTGGATCAGCTTATG
The DNA here is from genome assembly GCF_054784495.1 of Geomonas sp. Red276. NCBI lineage: Bacteria > Pseudomonadati > Thermodesulfobacteriota > Desulfuromonadia > Geobacterales > Geobacteraceae > Geomonas > Geomonas sp. Red276. The sequence continues at coordinate 126,762 of NZ_BLXW01000014.1, read as the reverse complement.
GCCGTTGCCGGGAAGGAGGAAGTCGACCTGGTGGTGCAGCCAGGCCATCTCGTCGTGCAGCGCCAGGGCCTTGGTCCCCTGGGGGGGAATGGTGGCCAGCTGCTTGGTGGCCGCCGTGCTGCTTTTTTCGCGGCAGGCCTGTTCCAGTGCCTCGTAGATGTTGCCCATGAGCCACACTCCCTTGTTAGCGTCCGAGGCGGTGCCGCCCATCCGGGACCGGGCGTTCGGAGCTCACTTCTTCTTCGCCACGGGGAAGACGATCCTCCTCCCCTCGATGATCAGGTTCTCGTCGTCGATGTGCGGATTGGCGTTCTTTACCAGCCTGATCAGCCTCCCGTTCACGCGGCCGTACACCTCCGCGATCAGCTTGGCGAGCGTATCCCCCCGCTCTACCACCCTCTCCACGTAACCGGTCTCCTGGGCCGGGACTCCCGGCTCCGGTGCGGTCGCCGGGGGGGGCGCAGGGGAGGGAACGGTTCTTTTCACCGGTTGGGTGGCGAGCGCCTCGCCGCGTCCCTTGAGCTTGAGGATGACTCCCCTCTCCCGGTAGGCGAAGATGCCCCCCACGATAAGGACGAGGAGGAGCAGGGCCACGGTCCAGCGCTGGTAGAAGGGGCGCTGGAGCCCGAAGTCCCGGGTGATCTCCTTGACCACCCGGAGCCCGACCTTGCGGTCGCCGTAGCCAAAGGCGGTGATCAGGCTGTTGTCGCAAAGGACGTTGATCACCCGGGGGATCCCCTTGGCGCAGCGGACGATCTCTCTCAGTGCATAGTTGGTGAAGATGGGGGCGGCGTCCTTCTCGGCTGCCCTCTCCAGCCGGTGCTGGATGTAGGTGAGCCCCTCTTCCCGGGTCAGCGGGGAGATGATGGCCTTCACCGCGACCCGCTGCTTGAGCTGCTTGAGCTCCTCCAGGTTGAGGGTCTTCTCGAACTCCGGCTGGGCGGAAAAGACGATCTGGATCAGCTTCTCCGTCGAGGTCTCCAGGTTGGAGAGCATGCGCAGGTTCTCCAGGGTGTCGACCGGCATGTTCTGGGCCTCGTCGATCAGCAGCAGGACGTTTCTCCCCTGGCGGTACTCCATGATCAGCGCCTGGTGGAGCTGGTTCACCATCTCGTAGATGTCGTCGGACTCCGGGATGATTCCCAGCTCCTTGAACATGAACTTGAGGAGGTTTTCGTAGCTTATGTTGGCGTTGAAGAGGTAGATGGTGACGAGCTTCTCCTTCTCCGCCTTTTCCAGGTAGGCCCTGAGGATGGTGGTCTTGCCGACCCCCACGGCCCCCACGATGAGGACGAACCCCTTCTTTTTCTCCACCCCGTAGATGATGGAGGCGAGCGCCTCCTTGTGCCCCGGACTCAGGAACAGGAAGGACGGGTCGGGGGTGATCTGGAACGGCTCTTTGTTCAGGTTGAAGAAGTTGAGATACATGGCGCTACCCCTCTTTGCTGGACACCGTGAGCAGGACTGGTAACTCCAGATACTTCTCCACCGACTCCGGATCGGAGAAGGTCTGGCGGATGTTCTCCAACAGGAAGGCGCTTCCCAGCCCGAAACCCATGCCGAGCAGCATGCTGAGCAGGATGTTGAGCTTCTTCTTGGGCTTGATCGGCTTGACCGGAGGGGTGGCCGATTCGATGACGCTGATGTTGGAAAGCCGGTGCCGGTTCATGGCGTCGGCGATGCGCGCCTCCTCGTGCCGGTCCGCGTAGGTCTTGTAGTTCTTCTCGTTGATGGCCACGTCCCGCTTCAGGTTCTGGATGGTGGTCTCGCTGGCGTCGAGTGCCGCCACGTCCTTCTCGATCTGGCCAAGCTGCGCCTTGAGCGCCTCGGCCTTGGCCATCTGCGAGTTGTAGTCCGCCTCAGCCCTAAAGAGGTCCATCTCCATGTTCTGGTAGACGGGGTTGGCGGTCTTCACCTTCCCCACGATCCCCTCCTCCTGCTCGCGGAGGAACTGGTGGACCATCTCCACCTCCCTCCTCGCATCGACCACCAGGCGGTTGGAGTCGGTGTACTTGCGGCGCAGCTCCTGCTCTTTGAGCTGAAGTTCCAGAAGGCGGGCTTTGGCGTCCACGATGATCTTGTCCCGGTCGGTCTGGGTGTAGCGGGAGTTGTTGGCCGCGATGTACTTCATCTGCGACTTGAGCGAGGCGATCTTCTTCTCGATCTCCTTCACGTTGTCGATGGCGATCTTGTAGGCGGAGTCGAAGTCGCTGCGCTGTCTCAGCAGGAGGCTGCGCTGCTCGTCCAGCGAGAAGGCGTTGTACTTTTGCTGGTAGCTCTGGAGGTTATTCTCCGACTGTTTCAGCTTGGCCTCGAAGGAGGCGAGCTGGGAGCTGATGAAGGAGGACTGCGGGTCCGAATGAAGCGAGAGGTGCTTGTCCTTGAAGGCCTCCACGAGGAGGTTCACCACCCTGGCCGCGATCTCGGGGTTTTGATGCTGGAAGGAGACCGTGATGACGTTGGACTTTCTCACCCCGATCACCTTGAGGGCCTTGCCGAAGCGCTGGACGGCCTGCTCCCAGGCCAGCCGCTTGTTGGGCTGCACGTCGAGATCCGGGTAGACGTTGGCGAGCCGGATGGCGTTGATCACCTTCTGGGCCAGTTCGGAGCCGGTCAGGATCTGGATCTCGGTGTTGATCAACTCGTCCTGGCTCAGGTTGAGCGACAAGGAGGAGTCCGCCGCCATCCCCGGCCGCGAGCTGTCGTCCTTGGCGAGCTTCACCAGCATGCTCGCCTTGGCCTCGTAGACCGGCTTTTGCAGCAGCGTGCAACTGGTCACCGTGGCGACCATGGTGAAGAAGATGGCGAGGATCTTCCCCTTGTGCTTGAAGATGACCGTCAGCGCTTGCAGAAGAGTCATGGCGTCCTTACCTGGCGACGGTGTCAGTTGACCGTGTAGCCCAGGCCGATCGGTACCGGAACGTTCTTCCTGATGTACTGGTCCACCCAGACGTTGATGTTGGAAATGGCGGAACGGGGGACGTAGACGATGTCGTTGGGCCTAAGGAGCATGTCCTGCCCGACGTCATGGCCGGTCAGGGCATCGTCGAGGTTCACGGCGATCACGCTGATCTTGCTGTCATCGCCCCGCCGCAGGACGATCACCTCGCCGCTGCGGGCCGACTCCTTCATGCCACCCGCCTGGGCGATCGACTGCAGCACGGTGGTCGGTCCCACCAGTTGGACAAGCCCCGCCCGGTTGACCTCCCCATCGACGTAGACCCGGTCGCCGACCGAGACCCGAACGATGACGGCGATCTTGGGGTTGGAGAGCTCGCCGGAGTAGGCGCGGGTCAGCGAGGCGGTAAGCTCGGAGGGGGTGAGCCCCGCCGCCACGATTTCGTTGATGAGCTGCAGCGTGATCCGGCCGTCCGAGCGGACCACCAGCTGCTCGTTCAACTCGGGGTTGTAGAAGAACTTGACCTCGAGCTGGTCCCCGGGCTGAATCCGGTACTCCCTGGCCGGGTAGGAGGGGACCTTCCAGGTGCCGGCTTTACCTGTCACCGTGGTCGAGCAGGCCGCGGTCATCAGCACGACGCTTACCACCAAGAGGATCTGCAGGACTCTCATGGCCACCTCCCGCACCGCTGAACTTTGCCGCCGGAGCGGCTCTCGCCCCGGCTATCCTTCCGCCGTCAACTCCTTCAACTGCTCCGCCACGTAGCCGATCTGCTCCCCGGTCAACTCCGGGAACATCGGCAGGGAGAGGAGCTCCTCCGCGCAGCGCTCGGTCACCGGGTAGCGCCCCTTCTCCCCGCGGAACGCGTAGGCGTCCTGGAGATGGATCGGGACGGGGTAATGGACCCCGCAGGAGATCCCCTTGGCCGCCATCGCACTCATAAGGAGCACCCTTTTGGGGACCCTGACCGCGTAGATATGGTAGACATGACGGCCGTACGGCATCTCGACCGGGGTGGTTAGCGGGGAGACCCCGCCCAGCAGCCGCTCGTACTCCGCCGCGTGGGCTCTCCTCGCCTCGTTCCAGGCGTCCAGGTACTTGAGCTTGGTGCTGAGCACCGCCCCTTGGATGCCGTCCATCCTGCCGTTGATGCCGATCATCCGGTGGTAGTACTTCCTGGCTTGGCCGTGGTCACGCCGCATCCTGATCTGTTCCGCCAGCTCCGGGCTGGAGGTCACCACGCAGCCCGCCTCACCGTACGCGCCAAGGTTCTTGCCGGGATAGAAGCTGAAGCACCCTGCCACTCCCAGGGAACCGGCCCGCCTCCCCTTGTAGGTGGCACCGTGGGCCTGGCAGGCGTCCTCCACCACCGCGATGCCGTGGCGGTTCGCGATCTCCAGGATGGGGTCCATGTCTGCCATTTGCCCGAACAGGTGCACCGGAATGATTACCTTGGTGCGAGAGGTGATGGCGGCCTCTAGGGAGGCTGCATCCATGGTGTAGCTCTCCTCGTCTACGTCGACGAAGACCGGTTCGGCGCCGCAAAGGGAAATGGCCTCGGCGGTGGCGATGAAACTGTTGGGAGCCGTGATTACCTCGTCCCCCGCCTTTACCCCCATTCCGAGGAGGGCGAGCCAGAGCGCCTCGGTGCCGCTCCCCACCCCCACCGCACAGCAGCAGCCGCAGTAATGGGCGAACTCCGTTTCGAATCTCTCGACGAAGGGCCCCCCCGAAAAGGAACAGCTTGAAAGGACCTCGCGGATCGACTGGTCGACTTCGCAGCCGATGGCGTCATACTGTGCCTTGAGGTTGAGAAATGGTACGTTCATCACGGCTCTCCTTGTCGATGGTCCTCAGGATACGGGCCGGGTTTCCCGCGACCACGCAGTACGGTGGTACGTCCTTGGTCACCACGCTGCCGGCCCCGACGATGGCCCCCTCGCCGATGGTGATGCCGCAAAGGAGGGTGGCGCTGGAGCCGATGGAAGCCCCTTCTTTCACCAGCGTCTTCCCGACCCGCCAGTCGCTCTCGGTCTGGAGGGTCCCGTCGGCAGTGGTGGCCCTCGGGTAGATGTCGTTTATGAAGGTGACGTTGTGGCCGATGAAGACGTTGTCCTCGATCTCGACCCCTTCGCAGATGAAGGTGTGGCTGGAGATCTTGCAGTTGCGCCCGATGCGGGCGTTTTTCTGCACCTCCACGAAGGCGCCGATCTTGGTGTTGTCCCCGATGCTGCAGCCGTAGAGATTGATGAAGGTGGCAAGCCTGACGTTTTCCCCGAGCCTGACGTCGCCGGTTATGGAAAGGTAGCATTCCATGAAGAGATCCTCCGGTAGGGCACCTAGGTAGGGCACCTAGATCCGCACCAGTGCGCCCCCCTGCTTGAGGGATTGTACGATGGCCTCCAGCATGCGGACCACCCGCAGCCCTGCTCTCCCGTCGTTTTTCGGGGTGAGGTTCTTCTCGAGGCAATCGACGAAGTAGGCAGCCTCCCCCTTGAGCGCTTCCACCTGGTTCACCTTGGGAGCCCACATGTCCCCGCTGCGGTAGCTCACCCGCCGCCCGTGGGCCGCCTCCAGGCTCTCCTGCTGGAATCCCTCAAGCCCCTCCACCCCCTTGTCGTAGACCCGGATCTTCTCATCGCTCACCAGGTCGTTCCAGACCAGCATCTTCTTCTGGCCGCCGATCAAGGTGGTGCGAATCTTGACGGGCGAGAGCCAGTTGACGTTCAAGTGGGCGATGACGTTGTCCGGGAAGTAGACGGTGATGTAGGCGACATCCTCCAGGTCGTTGTGGAAGTGCGCCACCCCGGTGGCCATCACCGCGACCGGGTCCTTGGCGATCAGGTGATCCATGATCGAGAGGTCGTGGGGGGCGAGGTCCCAGACCACGTTGACGTCTTTTTGGAAGAGGCCGAGGTTGACCCGGATGGAGTCGAAGTAGTATAGGTCCCCCAGCACCCCCTCGTCGATCAGCTCCTTCATCTTCTGCACGGCCCCGGTGAAGAGGAAGGTGTGGTCGACCATGATCTTCAGCCCCCTGCGGTCGGCGAGCTCGATCAGGGCCTGGGCCTGGGGGGAAGAGGCGGTGAACGGCTTCTCGATGAAGACATGTTTGCCGTTGTCGAGGGCCTCCATGGCCATCTCGAAGTGGGTGGAGACCGGGGTGACGATGGCCACCGCGTCCACGTCCGGGGCCTTGAGAACCTCCCGGTAGTTCTTCACCATCCTGCTTTCCGGGTGCCTTTGGGAGGCGCGCCTGAGGGCGCCCTCGTCGCTGTCACCGACCGCCACCACCCGTGCCCCCGGCGTCTCGTGGAAATTTCTCGCCACGTTGGGTCCCCAGTAGCCGTAACCGATCACCCCGATGTTGATCATGGTCGTACCCCTTTTTGCGCGGAAGCCTAGTAGGCCCCCTTGGCCTTGAGCATGGCGGCTGGGGTCCGCAGGATGATCTTGAGATCCAGCCGGATACTCCAACCGTGCAGATACCTCAGGTCCAGCCTCACCATCTCCTCGAAGGTCGTGCTGCTCCTCCCGGTGACCTGCCAAAGCCCGGTGATGCCCGGCTTCTTCCCCATCAGACGGTTACGCTGCCACCCCTGGTAGTGCTCGACCTCGTAGCGGATGGGAGGGCGCGGCCCAACCAGCGACATGTCCCCCTTGAGCACGTTGAAGAACTGCGGCAGCTCGTCCAGGCTGTACTTCCTGAGATACCTCCCTACCGGGGTAACCCGCGGGTCGGAACGGATCTTGAAGACCCCGTCGGCTCCGGGGTTTATACCCCTGATGAGCTGCTTCACGTACTCGCGGTGGATGACGTCGTCGTTGTCCAGGTACATGGAGCGAAACTTCAGCATCTTGAACTTGCGGCCGTTGCGCCCGATGCGCTCCTGGGTGAAGAAGACCGGCCCCTTGGAGCCTAGCTTGATGAGCACCGGCAGGAGGGTCATGAGGGGAGAGAAGAGGATGAGGCCCACGATGCTTCCCAGGATGTCGATGGAGCGCTTGACCAGGTCGCCGCCGCTCCAGTGCCGATCGATCAGCTCGGGGTAGAAGGTTATGTCGATGTCCCCCCCGCCCGGCCCCGGGTAGATGCGGAAGCTGATGACGACCCGGTTGGCGAGGTCCGCCGAGAGCAGTGAGGCGAGGCTCTCCCGAGTCTTGTTGGTGACGATCCTTTTGGCGGCTTCCACCTTTTCCGGCTCAATCTCGGTGAGGATCACCCCGACCAGGGCTCCCTCCTTGAGGACACCACAGATGTCCGTCCCCCTGAGCACGGTGTGGACGCCGTCTCCGAGGGTGTCGGTAACGTGCCCCTCCCCTTCCACGAGGGCCAGCCGCTCCGCATCCAGCACCATGACCAGGAGGGGGCGTTGTGACCTCTCCGCCCTCCTCCTTTCCTGGATCAATCGCTCCCGGAAGAGCTGGACCGGATAAAGCCCGTGCTCCAGCGCTCCCGGCCCCGCCGACAGGCGGCGTCTGTGGCGGGCCAGCTTCCGTAACCACGAACTATTTTTCCAAACGCTACGCGTCATCACGTGCCTCATCGAATCCGGGCTGAGAAAAAACAGTTCCCCTCCCCGCTCGTGTGGGCGGGTTCGCCGGCGGCTCCTCGGGGAGCCAATCTGGGTACGCTGAGAAAAGGAGAGATAGATCGAACTAACTGTTGGTCGGATGTTTGGAATCTTCATGAAAAACGGAGCACCGATAACATTAATACGATCTAATTTATAAACAAAGTATAACTTTCGGATCGGGAGTGTCAAGGCGATGCCGGTGGGGGCGGCGAGCAAAAACGACGGGTTTCAAAGCAGTTGGAGCTTCTCCTGGAAGGCGGGCTTCAAAAGGATGGTGCGGTTCTCGAGCATCTCCAGGTCCCCCTCTTCCGACATCCGGTGGAGCAGGCGGGTGACGGTCTCACGCGATACCGAGGTGTAGCCGGCGAGTTCTTTGTGGGTGAGACGCAGGGCAATGACAATGCCGCGGTCATCGCGCACGCCGTGCAGCAGGCTCAGGTGATTTAGAATCGAGCGAAGACGCATCTCGGCGTCCGGGAGGGCGATGGCCTTGAGCACCAGCTGGGCCTCGCGCAGCCGGCGGCAGAGTATGGCGACCAGTTGGAGGAGAACCTTGTCGTTGTTGAGGAGAAAGCTGTCGAAGTTGGCCTTGGAGAGGAGGCCGATCTCGGCATCCTCCATGGCGATCACGGTGGCGGGAGCGGTCTGGGCATCGAGCAGCGCCATTTCGCCGAAGATGTCCCCCCGCTTGTGGACGGCGAGGATCCGCTCGCTGCCGTCGCTGCCAACATGCACCACGCGAACCTTGCCGCTGAAAACGATGTACATGTAGTGGGCGGTGTCCTCCTCCATCAAGACCACCTGGTTCTTGTGGAAGCGCTTCTCCACGATCCTCCGCTGCACCTCGTGAAACTCCTCCTGATCGAGACTGGAGAAGATAGGGATGGCGCGCAGCAGGCGGGCGTGGCCGTGCTCTTCCCGCAGGTGATGGACTCTCGCTGATACAGACACGGAGGCTCCTCCCGATTCTCGACAAATGCAGATTGGAATTTTCAAATCATTATACCCGCTGGCTCGCAATGGCAACACCACCCGCGCTGCAGAATCCCACCTTCCCGGTCTCTCCGGCCGACCACCGACCGCCCTGACGGAGCCTCTCCTTGGCTGTTATAATAAGGCATCCGGCGAGCAAAACGCCGTCCGGGTACCGCCACCACCGGCCTCTTCCAGGAGAACATATGGCAAGCCCCCTCGCAGAACGTTATCCGGACCTCCCCGGCACCTCTCAGCTTCCACAGCCACCGCGATCCGCCTTTGAGGAGATGCGCATTCAACGCGGAGAGCGCTATCTGCCGCGCACCCGTCACCTCGCCGGCGACGGATGGGCCAGGTACACGAACCGGCTGTTCCTGGAGAGCAGCCCCTATTTGCTTCAGCACGCCCACAACCCGGTCAACTGGTTCCCGTGGGGGGACGAGGCATTCGAACTTGCCCGGACCCTCCAAAGACCGGTACTGGTCAGCATCGGCTACGCCACCTGCCACTGGTGTCACGTCATGGAGGAGGAATCCTTCGAGAACGAGGAGATCGCCCGCCTCCTCAACGAGAACTACATCGCCATCAAGGTCGACCGTGAAGAGCGCCCCGACATCGACTCCGTCTACATGACCGCCGTCCACGCCATGGGAGCCCAGGGGGGGTGGCCGCTGAACGTTTTCCTCACCCCCGACCGCCGCCCCTTCTACGGCGGCACCTACTTCCCCCCCTTCAACAACAACCGCGGCATCGGGTTTCAGTCGCTGCTGATGCGGCTGCGGGAGGCGTACCACGCCGACCCCGGCCGCATCACGCAGGCGGCCTTCCAGGTCAGCGCCGCGGTGCGCGGCATGCTCACCCCCGCCACCGGAGGGGGGAGCGAGACTGTTTCCCTTCACCGCGCGGTGGATCCCTACCGCGAGCGGTTCGACGCGGTCAACGGCGGCATCGCCGGGGCGCCGAAGTTCCCCAGTTCCCTCCCCCTCCGCCTCCTGATGAGGGCCTACCACGACCAAGGTGACACCGAACTGTTGCAGATGATCTGGCTCTCCCTGCAGCGTATGGCCGCGGGTGGCATTCATGACCAAGTGGGAGGGGGGTTCCATCGCTACGCGACCGACGAGCGTTGGCTGATCCCGCACTTCGAGAAGATGCTGTACGACAACGCCCTTTTGGCTATCACCTATCTGGAGGGGTACCAGCTGCTGGGCGAACCGGAACTGGCCGAGGTGGCACGGGACATCCTTCGCTACCTCAGGCGGGATATGGCCGCCCCGGGAGGCGCCTTTTTTGCCGCTACCGACGCCGACAGCCTGGCGGAGAACGGACGGGGGGAGGAAGGTTTCTTCTTCACCTGGACGCCCGAGGAACTGGCCGCTGTCTTGGGGGGGGAGAGGAGCAGGGTGGTCGCACTTTACTACGGGGTGGGGGCAGAGGGGAACTTCAAGGGGCGCAGCATCTTGCACCGTGCGAGAATGGCTGCCGAGGTGGCCTGGGAGACAGGGCTCTCGCAGGAACAGACCCGGAAGATCCTAAAGGAGTCGAGGGATCTTCTCTACCAGGCGCGCAACCGCCGCCCGCGGCCTTTAAGGGACGAGAAGATCCTCTGCTCATGGAACGGGCTTGTCATCTCCGCCTTCGCCAGGGGAGGTCTCGTTCTGGACGACCCGGAGGCGGTGGAGCAGGCGCGGCGGGCGGCCGACTTCCTCCTTACCGAGATGATGCCGGAGGGAATGCTCGCCCACAGCCACCAGGGGGGGACCCCCAAGGGTGAGGCCTTTCTGGACGACTATGCCTTCCTGATCGCCGGCCTGATCGACCTGTTCGAGGTCTGCGGCGAGGAACGCTGGCTGCGGCAGGCGCTGGAGTTGACGGCCGAGGTGCGGAGCCAATTCGAAGACCGCGACCAGGGAGGCTTCTTCCTGACCGGGCCCCGCCATGAGACCCTTATCGCCAGCGAGAAGCCAGCCTTTGACGGTGTCATCCCCTCGGGGAACTCGGTGATGATCATGAACCTCCTGAGGCTCGGAGAGCTGACCGGGGACCGGGCCTTTCGCGAGGTGGCGGTGCAGGCGGCTCAATTTTTCGCCTCCCAGCTTTCCGTCGCACCGGCCGCACGCTCGGAAATGTTGATCGACCTTGACCTGATGGACAGCCAGCCCGTCGAAGTGGTCATTGTTACCCCCGCCGGGAATCCCGAAGCCGCCAAACCGCTGATCGACAAACTGAGATCGGTTTTTCTCCCCAACCGGAGCTTGGTGGTAATCGAAGAGGGAGAGCCACTCCTTGGGGCAGCCCGGCTGGTGCCGCTGCTCGATGGGAAATCAGCCGGTGACCGGGGGATGGCGTACGTCTGCGAAAACCGGAGTTGCCGGCTGCCCAGCGGTGACCCAGGGGAATTCGCAGGCGAACTGGGCCGGGTGACGGGGCGCTAAGCCCCTTCGCCTGCTGAAGTAACTGGTCTTACGAAAGGAGCAAGGGGAAGGCATCGCCTACTTCGCCAACTGCACGGGAAAAAGCCGCCCGGAGATGTTCGAACCGGAGCTGTCCGGCTTCAGCTCTACCTCGACAAAATCGACCACGGTGGCGCTGCCACTAGGTAGGGGGCACTCGACGTACGGCATCCGGAATCGGGTTTTGCCAGCCGCGATGAGGTTGGCGACCTCAAGATATACGCTGTTCATCTGGCCGCTGGCCCCGACCGCGATGGTGTCGCCCTGTTTAACCGTTGGGATCGGCTCCGCCTGGGGATCGGCGGGGTTTTCAAGGTACTGGATGTAGCTTCTTAACAGGTTCGCGTTCGTGTTGGTTCCGCTGAGGCTCGTCCAGACACCGGCCGGGGTCGTCCCCTGCGCAGCCAAAGAACCCCTGTAAGGAAAGGCACCGGTGAGGGTGACGTTGGTCGGGCCGCCAACGTTGACGGCTTGGTCCCTAAGGCACCCGCTGATGGCGAGGGGAAAGATCTGTCTAGGCTGAGAGAGGGCGGCAATCGATGAAGCCTGAGGCTCGAACCCCTTCCACCCGACCACCTTAGCGAACATGGCTGGTACGGGACCGTTTGAATTGGTTGAGCTCTTCCTGATGGTCACCTGCACCGCCAACACCGCACCGGGTGGCGGCACTTGCGTGCGGGGTGTGAATTGGGAGGTCGAATAATTCCAATAGCCGCCAACTACTGCGTCAGCGGAGACCAAGCTTTTGCCATCCGCCCTGTTTGCCGGAACGAAATTAGACGCTTCGCCCTCGACAGCACTCCAATTGGTACTGTTTTGATAAAGGGGATAGACCCTTGCGACGCCAGCCAGGGCGGCGGCATCGGCGGCGTTTTGCAGCTCCGCCTTCGCTACGTACCCTCTCCCGACGTCGATCGCCAAAGCCGCCATAATGAAGAGCAGGAGGAACAATCCCCCCGCCAGCATGATAAGGATAAACCCTCGCTGATCATCTCTCCTGCCGCCGCCCATTCGGTCCCCCTGCCTGCACTATCGCCCCCACCTAATCGTACCTCATCACTGCCTGGCCTGAGATGGAGAGTTGGTTACTCCCTTGCGGCTGCCCGTTGATCAGCATGGCAAGCATTGCGTTTAGCGGGGTGATCATCGGGAACTGACCATAATTGACCGTCACTGTCACCTGGTTCCCCGGCTGTGCAGCCCCAGTCACGCTCCGCCCGCCGGCATTGGCCAGGGAAATCTGGTAGGTGATGGACGGTGGGACGGTGCCGTCACTGTTCTGCAATGGCGCCAGCGCACCCGCCACCGCGACGGCGGTGGTGGAACTCCCCGAACCGACGGCAGTGGAACTTTGCGGGAGCAGTCCCGGTGTCAGCACCGCCGTCCTGGCTCCGGCGCGTGCCGCATTGACCAGGGTATTCCTAGCATGCATGACCCTCCCATAGTCCACCACGCCAAAGAGAAACGCGAGCAGCACCGGCAGTATCAACGCCAGTTCGATTACAGTAGCCTGTCCACTTTCATTTCTCATCCCCTTCCTCCCTCACCATAGCTTTCGACTCTAGGCGAAGTAATCCCGACAGGCCTCGGTGACACTTTCCAGGGTAAGCTGCGGCGGCCGGTCGTAAAACGAGGAGTCGGTCAGGATCAGGTTGATCAGGTCGCGGGGGTGGCAGGCACTCCGCTCCACCTTCTGGCTGCCGTACCAGTGATCGTTCAGGTAGCGGTAAACATCCTCCCTGAACTCGATCCCGTGCTCCTCGCAGGCCGCCTTGAAGATCGTCAGGTACTCGTCCTCGGTGGGACGATCGATCCTGATCTTGTAGTGAAGCCTCCTCAGGAAGGCCTCGTGAACGAGGTCCTTCGGCTCCAGGTCCGTCGAGATGATCACCAACACGTCGAACGGAATGAGCACCTTCATGCCGGTCTGCAGGGTGATGTGGTCGACCTGACGCTCCAGGGGGACCAGCCAACGGTTGAGGATGCTGAGGGGGTCGATCTGCTGGCGTCCGAAGTCGTCCAGGATGAAGACGCCGTTGTTGGCCTTCATCTGCAGCGATCCCTCGTAGTACTTGGAGACCGGGTCGAAGCTCAGTTCCAGCATCCTCAGGGTCAGCTCCCCGCCGACGTTGATGACCGGCCTCTTGATGAGAACCCACCGGCTGTCCGTTGTTCCCCCCTCCCCCCCCGGCGCCACCACCTCGTGGCAGGCGGGGTCAAAGACGCTTATCACCTGCCCCCCCACCTGGACGGCGTACGGAATGTAGACCTCCTCGGGGAGCGCCCGCCCGATGGCTTCGGCGATCGAGGTCTTCCCGTTGCCCGACGGGCCGTAAATGAAGACCGCCTGCCCCGAGATGATGGCGGGCCCCAGGCGCCTCAGCACGCTGTCGTTGAGGACGAGGTGTGACAGCGCGCTCTTCAGGGTGTCCTCCCCACCAAGGGCTCCCTTCACGGTCTGCGCCTGCACCACGCGGCGGTACTCCTTGATCGATACCGGCGCCGGACCGGTGTAACGGCAGAGATCGAGCAGATCCTGCCCCTTCCTGCGCCCCGCCTCGGTCAGCCGGAAGAGGTAGGAGGTCTTCGTGTAGGTTGCCGCCCCCCGGATCTCCAGCAGCTTCTCCTTGTGGAGATCCTCCAGCATCAGTTCGACCAGAGATACCGGCAATTTCACCCGCTCGGCAACGTCGGTCATCTTGAACTCGCCGAGAAAGAAGAGGTGCTTCAGTACCAGTTCCTCGGCGAAGGAACGCTCGAGCCCTGCCTCTTCAAGGGTGGTCGGTACCTGAGGGGGAGAAAACGTCCGCATAGCCCTTCCTCCTTTCGATGACGAGGTCTGTCCGCTAGGAGAGGGAAAAAACCTTGTTATTCCGTCTCGTTTCGATGAGTGGGCCGAAAACATTGGCACATTTTAATTCAAAATTATACTTATTTATCGGCGATTTGAACGCGGAGGCGAAAAAAATTTCCGCTTGCAGATTTGCGGGACCGCCGTACTATTTGCATTAATCTTTTCTAATTCCACAAACTCTCACGGACACCGCCTTCACTTGCAGCAGTATCGTGGCCATCCGACAGCCCGGTCCCCACTGTTGTGCCGAGCCGGGAGGCAGGAGACATCGGTTGCCCGCCTGCTGTCATGACGGGAAACGTCCTTGGGTGAGCGAAGGAGCCCGATCCAGTCCGGAAGGAATTGCCAAGAAAAAATCCGCGACCTGGGGCCAGGCTATGTCGCGGAGGTCACTCAACGACCGGGAGCGGGGACTGGACGAGACATGACCAATGAGGGTCTTCGGTAACTGTTGTCACGAGTGGTGTCACCACCACTTTCATCAATCAAAAAAAGGAGAAAGGATATGCTAGCTCACCTGAGAAATGCGTATGAGAAGGCATTACGGAACGAGAAAGGACAAGGCTTGGTGGAATACGCGCTGATACTGGTGCTGATCGCGGTAGTGGTGATCGCCGCCGTCAGGGGCATCGGTAGCCAGGCCGCCAGCACCTTCAGCACCATCAACAATAACCTGCACAATTGACGGACTGTCATCGCCTCTGCAGGAGGAGACCAGTTCCCCCTGCAGAGGCCGATCAGGCTGTCCAAGCTGAAAGGACACCTTCACCTCTGCTGGCGGCTGCAACTCCCTCATAGGACCGGCGGGAGCCGGAGTTCTCTCCTGCGGCCGAGCCGGATCCCTCGACAACGAATACGTGGTACCAGCGGACCACTCACCTGGAGAATCCTTCCGGGGCATCCCGGATTGCCCCATCCCGCCGCACCGGTTGCCATCCGCCATCCAACCGTCGCGGCGGACCAGCGGTGGAAAGCCGGCAAAAGGAGTGACCGATGACGCGCCAGAACTCCGCCGTGATAATCGTCTCCGCCTCCGCGGTCGTCTTCGCGGGGGCCGCAGCCTGGCTCACCTACAACTACCTCCAGCAAGAGGTGAGTAGCGTGAAGGCGGTGCAGCCCCAGAAGATCGTGGTGGCGAAGAGCGACATCCCGATTGGACCCCCCCTCTAAGGGGCACAACTCAAGGTAACCTCCTGGCCCAAGGACAGCATTCCGCCGGGGAGCGCCCAGACCCCTGAGACCTTGGTGGGGCGGGTAGCCATCCGCCCGATCGCCGGGGGGGACGCGGTCACCGAGCAGAAGCTAAAGCCCAAGGCCGGCGCACAAGGGAGCGGCTTCATGACCTACGTGGTACCTCCCGGACACCGGGCGGTGACGGTGGCGGTCAACGAGGTCGCGGGGGTGGCGGGTTTCCTCACCCCCAACGACCGGGTAGACATCGTGGTGACCACCTCCCTTCCCAACAACGACAAGGAAAGCGTCAGCAAGATCATCCTCGAGAACGTACCGATCCTGGCGACCGGGCAGATCACCGACCAGAGGGAAGGGAAACCTGCGGTGGTACCCACGGTTACCCTGGACCTGGTCCCGGCAGACGCTGAAAAACTGGTGCTCTCCGCGAGCAAGGGATCGCTGCAACTGCTGCTGAGAAATATCGCCGACAGCGGAGCGGTGGATTCCAAGGGGGCGACCATCGCCAAGGTGCTGGGAGGGGCGGAGCGCCCCCTGGTCGCGCCTCCCCCTGCCACAGCGGCCAAGGCGGCCGCAAAACAGCCGGCGAAGCAGGTGAGCATAGTGAAGACCTCCTCCCCCGGCTACACGCTCGAGGTGGTCAAGGGGACCGAAAAGATGTCATGGCACTACACGGAATGAGCCAACCAAGACCTTCATGAATCGAGGTAGACCATGAATCTCATCCGCTGCAGATCGTTGCTGGTACTGGTTATCGCCGCCTGTCTCCTGGCCGGCCTCGCCCCCCTCCCCGCCGAGGCCGGCGTCGTCATCACGGTGAAGCAGGGCAAAACCGCCATCCTGCGCCCGGCCGACAAGAAGGCGAAGTACAAGTACGTGACCATCAGCGATCCTGAAGTCATCGACGTTCCCAAGTCCTTCCAGCCCAACTACCTGCAGATAAACGGCAAGAAGATCGGCTCCACCAACCTCCTGGTCTGGGAGGACACCGGCAGCGAGCCGGTCTTTTACACCGTCAACGTGGTGGGGGACGACGAGGCGATCCAGTCGCGGCTCGACGAGCTAGCCCCTGACGACGACATCGTCGCCCAATACGCGAAGGACACCCTGGTCCTTTCCGGCACGGTCGCCAACGAGCTGACCTCCAAAAGGGCCGAGGACATGGCGAAGATCTACAGCGGCAAGGTCATCAACCAGATCGCCGTCGATAACCCGCCCCAAGTGCTCCTCCAGGTGAAGGTGGCCCAGGTTGACAAGACCTCCCTGAAGAAACTCGGGCTAAGCGTGCTGGTCAAGGGGAACCATGGCGAAGGGTTCCTTAACCTCGCCGGGGCCCCCGTCAGCGCCACCACCACCATTTCCCGCACGACCTCAACGGAGACCTCGGCCCCCGGCATCAACGCCAACGGCCCGTCCGGGCTCGGGGGGTTTGATCCGCTGAGCGCCTTCCAGGTTGGCGTCTCCTACTTCCCCGGCGGGGTGGGGGCGGTGCTGCAGGCGCTGTCGACCAAGGGGCTCGCCAAGATCCTGGCCGAGCCGAACCTCATGGTGAAGAGCGGGCAGGAGGGGGACTTCCTGGCCGGGAGCAAGATCCCTTACAACGTGCTGGTCAGTACCGGCGGGGCCGCCACCTCTTCCATCGTCTTCGAGACGGTGGGGGTCAAGCTGAGGTTCAAGCCCGAGGTACTGGAAAACGGCGCCATCAACCTGAAGATCGACCCGGCCGAGGTGAGCAGCATCTCCGGGACCCTGTCGGTGAACGGCTACCCCATCATCGACACCCGAGACGTCAGGACCAGCGTCCAGCTCAAGGATGGCGAGAGCCTGGTGCTGGCAGGGCTGCTCCAGGAGGAGCAGATAAAGACCATGTCCAAGATCCCGGTCCTGGGGGACATCCCCATCCTCGGTGCCCTGTTCCGCTCCACCGACAGCGAGCGCCGGGAGAAAGAGCTCGTGTTCTTCATCACCCCCAAGCTGGTCGATCCCAACCCGCCAGACGCGGAGCCGGAACTCCCCACCGACCGGGAGCCGGACCCCGAAGACGTCAAGGAACTGAACTGGATGCCGACCGGGAGCTGATCCCGGCCCTAGCCGTCGACCACCTCTGCCGCGAGGGGGAAACGGAGGCGCAACGAGGGGCCAGGCACGAGCCAGCCCCTTCGAGCGGGAGAGTGCCGATTAAGGAGGCTTGGCTGCCATGGCTTCGCAATTCTCCATCGTGATCATCGACAAGGACGAGCAGTCGAGGGAGTCCATCGCCAGCACCCTGAGGCCCTACTCTGAAACAGTGACCCTCGCCGGTTCGGTGGACAACTTCGCCGACGGGGCGCTCACCATCCAGAAGGCCTCGCCCAACGTGGTGATCCTGGGGGTCGACAGCATCGAGCAGGGGATCAAGGACGTCCAGTTCATCACCCTCAAGTACCCGCGGGTCTCAGTGATTGCCTGCTCGTCGGAGAAGAACGTCGAGTGGTTCCTCTCCATCATGCGGGCCGGGGCGGTGGAGTACCTGCTGCGGCCGATCGGGCAGGAGGAGCTGAAGCAGTCCCTGCAGAAGGTCGGCCGATTCCTCCTCCCCCCCCCCGGAGAGGAGATGGCGGCGGGCGAGATCATCGCGGTCTACAACCCGATCGGCGGCATGGGAACCACCACGGTCGCGGTCAACCTGGCGGCGGCCCTGGCCGAGGAGGGGACCAAGGTTGCGCTGGTGGACCTGAACCTGGAAGCGGGCGACGTCAACACCTTCCTCAACGTGAACCCGACCTACACGCTGAGCTCGGTCACCACCAACGTTCAGCGGCTGGACGCGAACTTCCTGATGAGCGTGATGACCCGCCACGTCTCCGGCCCCTTCGTGCTTACCGAACCGGTCGAGGTGGACGAGGCGACCTCCATCACCCCGGACCAGGTACAGCGGGTACTGGAGCTTTTGCGCGGCATCTTCGGGTACGTGGTGGTCGACTGCGTCGGGCAGTTGGCCGGCTGCAACCTGGCGATCTTCTCGAGCGCCCACCGGATCCTCTTCACCACCACCTTGAGCCTGCCGGCCCTCAAGAACACCAAGCGCTACCTCTGCGCCATGGAGCGCAAAGGGTTCGGCGCCGACCTCGTGAAACTGGTCATCAACCGCTACCAGCCGAAGTCCGACATCCAGTTGAAGGACGCCGAAAAGGTGCTCGGGAGAAACGTCTACCAGTCGATCCCCAACGAATACCTGGACGTGGTCAACTCGATCAACAAGGGGATCCCGGTGGTCAAGCTGGCCCCCCGCTCGCCGGTCAGCAAGGCGATCCAGGGGCTCGCCAACCGGATCAAGGAGTAGCCGGTGGCGGAGACTCCCCCTCATCGCCGGAGGCCTAGGGGCGGAAGGAAGAGAAAAGCGGCAAAGGAGAAAGCGATGCTGACCAACGATCCCTTCAAGATACCGAGTGTGCAGGCGACCAGCGCGGAGGCCGAGTACTTCCAGGACATGAAGATCCGGATCCATCGCCGCCTGATCGACCGCATCGACCTGAGCAAGATGGACCTCATGGGGGGGAGCGAAGTCCTCAAGGATATCGGGAGCATCATCGAGAACCTAATCATCGGGGAGGGGATCCCGCTCAACCAGATGGAGAGGGACCGGCTCATCGTGGAGATCCAGCACGAGACCTTTGGCCTTGGCCCCCTGGAACCGCTGCTGGCCGATTACCAGATCTCCGACATCCTGGTCAACAACTGCTCCAAGGTCTACATCGAGAAGGGTGGGAAGCTGCAAAAGACCGACGTCTGCTTCCGGGACAACAGTCACCTCATGCAGATCATCGAGCGGATCGTTTCCAAGGTGGGGCGCCGAATCGACGAGTCATCGCCCTACGTGGACGCCCGGCTCCCCGACGGCTCCCGTGTCAACGTGATCATCCCTCCGCTGGCCCTGGACGGGCCGGTCCTCTCCATCCGCCGCTTCGGCCGCGATCCTCTCGGCATGCCCGACCTGATCAAGGTGGGGGCGCTCGACCAGCGGATGGCCGAGCTTTTGGAGGGGGCGGTCAAGACCAGGCTGAACATCCTGGTATCGGGGGGAACCGGGACCGGCAAGACCACCCTCCTGAATGCCCTCTCGGGCTCAATCCCGCACAGCGAGCGGGTGGTCACCATCGAAGACTCGGCCGAACTCCACCTGAAGCAGGAGCACGTGGTGCGCCTGGAGACCCGCCCCCCCAATATCGAGGGGAGGGGGGAGGTGACCCAGCGCGACCTCCTCAAAAACGCCCTGAGGATGCGCCCCGACCGGATCGTCATCGGCGAGGTGCGCGGCGGCGAGGCGCTCGACCTGCTCCAGGCCATGAACACCGGCCACGATGGCTCGCTCTCCACCGTGCATGCCAATACCACCCGCGACGCGCTCTCGAGGCTGGAGACCATGGTGCTCATGGCCGGCCTCGACCTCCCGGAGAAGGCCATCAAGGAGCAGATCGCCTCGGCCCTCAACCTGGTGGTGCAGCTCGTGCGGTTCTCCGACGGGACCAGAAAGATCGTCAAGATCTCCGAGATCACCGGCATGGAGGGGAACACCATCGTCATGCACGACGTCATGATCTTCGACCAGAAAGGGATCGACAAGGACGGCAAGGTGATCGGGGAGTTCAAGGCCACCGGCGTCCGTCCCCACTTCGTGCAGCGCTTCAAGGTATTCGGCTACCAGCTTCCCCCGGGTATCTTCGACAACTAGGAGGCGGCCGTGCTTCTCCACGTCGCGGTACTCATCTTCCTCACCGCTTTCTGCGCCTTCGTGGCCCTCTGGCTCGCCTGGAGGGAGCGTAGCGCATCCCCGCGGGCGGAACTCAAAAGACGCCTCCAGCAACTCTCCCGCGTCTCCCCCAAGGCGGTGCCGGAGGAGCTCAAGGCGGAGATCGCCAAGGAGGCCAAGCCGACCGACCTCTTCTTCGCCCGCTTCCCGCTCACCCGCAATCTCTCGGTAAAGCTCGACCGGGCCGGGCTCGCCGTCACCGTCTCGCTCTTCGTCGCCGGCATGTTCGCCGCGGCCCTGGTGGTGCTGCTGCTGGTAGTGCTGCTGGTGAAGTCGCTCCTTTTGGGGCTGGCTGCGTCGGTGGCGACCGTACTGGCGGGAGACCTCTTCCTGAAGATCAGGGCCCAGATACGCCTGGAGAAGTTCACTGAGCAGTTTCCCGACGCCTTGACCATGATCGCCCGCTCCCTGCGCGCCGGGCACTCCTTTACCACCGCCATCCAGCTGGTCGGTCAGGAGCTCGCCCCTCCGGTGGGGGATCTCTTCAAGCTCGCCTACGACCAGCAGCAGTTGGGGCTTAGGCTTACCGACGCCCTGGCGGAACTCAACGGCCGGCTCGACAGCCTCGACCTCAGGTTTTTCACCACCGTGGTCTCCATCAACACGGAAATAGGCGGCAACCTTTCCGACGTGCTGGACAAGCTCGCCCTCACCATCCGTGAGCGGCTGAGGATCAGGAGACAGGTGCGGGTCTTCACTGCCCAGGGAAGGATGTCGGGGTACGTGCTGGGCGGGCTCCCGATCGCCTCCTTCGTCACCATCAGTTTCGTCTATCCCGAGTACGAAAAGGCCCTCTTCACGGAGCCTATGGGGATCTACATCGTGGTCTTCGCGACGGTGCTGCAGCTGTTCGGCCTGATGGTCATCAGAAGAATCATCCGGATCCAGATCTAGGGGAAAGGCCATGGTGTATTTCATCACGTTGCTCGTTTTCTCGGCGGTGGTCCTCCTCTTTTGGGTGTCCTCCTACCAGTTGCTTTTGAGAAGGAGCATGCTGCTCGAGCGGCTCAAGGGGCTTGTCCCGGAGAAGCGGCCAACGCCCAAGCTGAAGGAGTCCGGCACCTGGGCCTACAAGTTGAGCAGGATCGGGGAAAAGGTGAAGCTTCCCGAGAAGGATCACTCCAAGTACGCAGCCCTGCTGGTGGCGGCCGGCTACCGGAAGGAATCGGTGGCTCTCCTTTTGGGGAGCAAGATCCTCCTGGCGTGCGTGCTCCCCGCGGGGTACCTGGCCTATGCCATCCCCCGGGGGACCTGCTTCACCACCCAATCCATCCTGACTACCGCCGGGGGGCTCGCCGTCGGGTACCTGGTCCCGACCTACTGGCTCTACCTGAAGAAGAACAAGCGCCAGGTCGAGATCTTCCACACCCTGCCGGACATCCTGGACCTGGTCACCGTCTGCGTGGAGGCGGGGCTCAGCATGGACGCCGCGCTGATGCGGGCGACCGAGACCCCGCAGTTCGACAACAACGCCCTGGCCCGCGAGATTCGGCTCGCCACCATGGAGACCCGGGCGGGGAAACCACGCATCGAGGCGCTGCGTCACATGGCAGAGCGAACCCAGGTGGAGGACGTCCGGTCCTTCGCCTCCACCCTGACCCAGACCGAGCGCTTCGGGACCAGCCTGAGCCAAGCCCTGCGCACCCATGCCGACAGCCTGAGAACCAAGCGGCGGCAGATCGCCGAGGAGGCCGCCGCCAAGACGACCATCAAGATGATCTTCCCGCTCATCCTCTTCATCTTCCCGGCCCTTTTGGTGGTCATCCTCGGGCCGGCGATAATCCAGGTCCAGAAGATCTTCAGGTAACCCCGCAAGGGGCGGTCGACACCCAACACAAGGAGGTGATCCCATGAATTACGACCTCAACACTTTCATCCTGCTGATCATTTCGGTGCAGCTGGCACTGAGCTACGTGCGAGAGGGGAAGAGCAAGTAACTTGCCGCCCTTGCCGGCATCGGTGGATGCCGGCAAGGGATTAACCCGGCCTGAAACCACCGCAACTCCGGTCGGCCTCAAGATCAAGCAGCCATGATGGCAGGGAGATTCGACATGGCCTCGTACAAACCAGTCATAGCAGCAGTGATCGTTCTCGGTTTCCTCGCATTGACGGGATGCGGGTCCAGCGGGGGGACCAGCAGGGATCCCCTCGCCTCCGGCCAGCAAGGCAACGACACCGGTACCACCCCCTCGAACCAGACCCAAAATAACGGCAGCGTCATCATGTTCACCAGCGCGGCGGGAACCATGCCGGGAAGCCAGACCAACCTCCTCACGGCGGTCACCAAGGAGATAGATCCCGGTGCGGCCCCGGCGGTCACCTTCTTGCAGCTGATCCCCTTCAAGCTCACCGACGCCGGCGGCAACCCGCGCCCGGGGGTCCCGGTCCGGGCCAGCGTCTATAGCCTCACCACGCTCAATCCCGACGACGTCGCCATCGGGTTCCTGATGCCCCCGGTCACCGAAGCGACCCAGCAGACGGTGACCACCGACTCCGCCGGGCAGGGAATCTTCAGCGCCGCCATTACCCTGGCCTCCCCAACCGCAGGTAGCTCCAATACCGTCGCGGTGGTCTTCAAGGCCGAAAGCGGCGACACCCCCGCCACCATCGCCTACGTGGGGAACACCTACTCGGTAACGGCGAAACTCCCGACCCCGGCGATCACCCCGACCTCGGCGGCCTTCGGCAGCGCGACCGAGCTGCGGTTCACCATCAGCGGGGGGAGCAAGCCCTACACCGTCTCCTCCAGCAATACCCAGAGGGTCACCGCCACCATGCTTGCCGACGGGACGACCGTATCGGTGCAGCTGGCCGACCCCGGTGACTGGACCGGCTCGGTAACCATTTCGGTAACGGATGCCTCGGGAAAAACCGCATCCGCGACAGTGACCAGGCAGTAGTGCGACCCGCCGTTTCCATCCCTTCGGGACTGCGACCGCAGGAGGCCATCATGCGAAAATTCACCATCATCGTCTTACTCGGCCTGGCAGCGATGGCTTCCAGCGCGGCGGCCGCCTCGCTCGACGGCAGGCTCGGGGTCACCGCCAAGGCGGGGGCGCTGGTTCCGGTGCAAGACGACTTCATCAGCTCGACCTCCATGGCGAGGACCGGCATCGCCGCCGGGGGGGGCCTCATCTTCGGGATCGGCCGCGGGGTAGCCGCCGAGGTCGACGTCACCCGGGCGCCCGGGCTCGATGTGGAGATCGGCGGGAACAAGGCCTACGAGGCGGCGCTCACCGACGTGGCCATCGGCCTGCAGTACCGGCTGCTTCCGGACCGGCGCCTGGTCCCCTTCCTGGGCCTGGGAGCCGACTTCATCAAGGGGAACCTCAAGCAGGCGGTGACCGGCACCAACTACGACCTCGACTGGACCGAGGGTGGCCATGTGAACGCCGGGATCGACGTCTTTATCACCGACAGCATCGCCTTCACCGCAGAGGGGAGGTTCCTGTTCGCCTTCGACGGGGACGTGAAAAGCGCGGGGGTGAAGAGCGGCAGTTACGACCCGACGAGCTTCATCGCCACTGTCGGTATCCGCCTGATCCTGCCCGAGGCTGCGTTCCGCTAGATGAGGGCCGTCAACGGCACTTCCGGCGCGGTACTGGCGGCCGATCTGCGCGTCGCCGACACCCTCCTCGCCAGGACCCGCGGGCTCCTCGGCAGGAGCCACCTCCCCCGCGGCGAGGGGCTGCTCATCTCACCCTGCAAGGGGGTGCACACCTTCTTCATGAGATTTCCCATCGACGTCATCTTCCTGGACAAGGACGACCGCGTCATCCGGATCGGAGAACATCTCCAACCGTACCGGGTGACCGGCCTGCATCTTGGCTGCCGCCGGGTGATCGAGCTTCCCGCCGGCACCGTATCGGCCTCCGATACCGCGGTCGGCCAGGTGATCCTGATCGGTTGACGCCTCCGCCATCCCGTTTGCCTTTGGACATGCAGGCTCATACTTGCCGGCCCCGGCCGATGCCATGCGGTGTGATATGGAAACCAAGCGCTCCCTGCCAGTGACCCTGCTCCCCCCCATCGGCGAACTCTTCTTCGCGGTAGCGCTCCCCATCGTCTTCTTCGCCGGGAAGGGGCGGCTTCTGGGCGACTGCGACACCGGCTACCACATCCGGGCCGGCGAGTATATCCTGCGGACCCGCTCGGTCCCCCGTTTCGACATTTTCTCCCTGCACACCCCTCCCCTCCCCTGGACCGCCCACGAGTGGCTCTCGGAGGTGGTAATGGCCCTTCTTCACGGGGCCGGGGGGCTCACCGCGGTGGACGCCTTCTTCGCCACCGTCCTCTCCGCCTGTCCGGCCCTTCTGTACCTGGTGCTGAAAAGCTACGGCACGCAAACCGCGGCGGCGGGTATTTTCACCCTCTGCGCCCTGAGCTCCTTCCAGGTCCACTGGCTTTCCCGCCCCCACGTCTTCTCCTTTGTCTTCATGCTCCTCTTCCACTACCTGCTGGAGACGTGGCGGCACGGAAAGTTCGACCGTCTCTATCTGCTCCCTCCGCTCATGCTTCTCTGGGTCAACCTGCACGGCGGCTACCTCGGCGGGTTCATCCTGATCGCCGCCTACCTCGCCGGATGCGCCGCCAGCACCGCCACCGGAGCGGCCGGCCGGCGCGAGCAGGGGTGGCGCAACTGCCGCCGGCTGGCCGCCATCGGGCTTTCCTGTCTCGGCGCCTCCCTCGTCAACCCTGCCGGCTACCGGATACTCCTCTTCCCTTTCAAGCTGGTGGGCGACACCTTCATCATGGACCACGTCTCCGAATTCTTATCGCCGAACTTCCACTTCATGACCTCCTTCCGGATCTTCCTCCTCCTGGTGCTGGCGCTTTTGGCCCTGTCCCGGAAGAGGCTCCCGGCCACCGACCTTTTGCTGCTGGCCGCCTTCACCAACATGTCGCTGTACTCGGCCCGCTACATCTCGCTGTTCGCCCTGGTGGTCCCGCCGGTCCTCTCCCGCAATTTACGGGGCATCAAGCTTCCCCCCTCGCCGGTGACGTGCTTTCTTGCCGAGCGGTCCCGCAAGCTCGCCGCCCTGGATGCAGGGGGGCTCCGAGGGGTCTGGGGGGCGGCCGCCCTGGTCGCGGTCATCGTCGCCGTCGTCTCCGGCAAGGTGGAGCACCGCTTCGATCCGAAGGTGAAAGCGGTGGAGACGGCGGAGTTCCTGATGCGGGAGAACATCCCGGGGAACATGTTCAACAACGACGAGATCGGCGATTACCTCATCTACCGCACCTTCCCGCGCTACCGGGTCTTCTTCGACGGGAGAAGCGACATGTACGGATCCGCCCTGATGAAGGAGTACTACCGGGTGACCAGGTTCCAGCCGGGGTGGGAGGAGGTCCTGGCCAAGCACCGGATCGGGTGGGTGGTCTTCGATACCGATTCCGAGCTCACGCGTTTCCTCGCCCTGCGCCGGGAGTGGGCGCTCGTCCATTCCGACCCGGTCGCCTCGGTCTTCGTGAGGAGGATCCCGCTCTACCAGGGGCTGATCGACCGGCACCCCGGCGTATCCCTCTGGCGTGACCCGGCCCCCCCGCGAAATCCCGCCTGACCCGGAGGAGAGCCATGCAACGTATCTGGTCGCGCGGGGACAGCGATACCGACAAGGCCGGGGCGGTCGGCGCCTCGCTGGCGCTGCACGGGCTCCTCATCCTGCTCTTAACCAGCAGCTCCAGCTTCAACCTCTTGCTCGGCCACGACCACCCCTTCGAACTCTACTGGTTCGCCCCGGCCCCCCCCTCCCTGCAGGCGGAAAGGGGCGGGCTTGCGCACCCTGACGTTGCGGCGGCGGTGCTCACCGACAAAGAGGACCAAGCCGAGGAGGAGGGGAGCGGCGAGGAGGAGACCGTACTCCCGGCGCCCCATCCGGAGACGGGAATCGCGCCCCCCCTCGGCCCTCCCGCTTCGCTACCGAGGGCTGCGGCGGCCCGGCCGCCTGATCCCCCGCTTCCGGCTACCGCATCCCCGACCATGACCTACCCCGGGGCCGCTCCGGCGAAAGTGGCACTCGAGGGGGGAATGGATGCCGCCGGTTTGGGGGGCGGGATGGAGAGCCGGAGGGGGCCCGGGGAAACACTCCCCCCTCAGCCATCGGCGGCCGCCACCGGGGCGACAGGCTCCTCCAGGGGAGCCTCCCCCGCCGCCAAGACTCCGGTAGCCTCGCGTCCGGCGGCGGTGTCCTCCCGTCCGGCGGTAGTGCCGATGGTCTCGCGTCCGGCGGCGCCCCCCGTCCTCCGGATTGCCTCCCCACCGGTGGCGGCGGCCGACCGCAGGCCCGTCGCGCCCCTCCTGTCGCCCCCTTCCCTCCCGAAGGGGGCTGGCGCGCAACGAAAGACCGCCCGTTCCGCGAAGAGCTTCCCCCGACGCGCCGCGGCCGCCTCGAGGGAGCCGGGTGACCGTCCGGGAAGGGAAGCACTCCCCGGCCACCGGGAAGAGGGGAGCGCCCAGGCGGTCCGCCAGGAGCCCCTCCCGGCGGCGGAGGCAACCCGCCGGCTGCCGGGAACCACCCGCCCGCCGGGGATGGCCGCCACCCCGCTCCGCGGCGACCTCAAACTGGTGGTCCGGGGGGGAGCCGGGCTGAAGGTGACCGTCGCCTTCCGGGAATATCCCATCTCTCGCCACACCAAGCCCCCGGGAAGGGCCGAGTCCCGCCGAACCCAGAAGGTGGCGGTCGTCGAGGCGGTGACCGGTGAAGAGACCAGGGAGGTGGTGGTCGAAAAGAGCGGCGAAGGGGTCTATCTCTTCACGGTGGAGCCCCCCGGGTACCTCGAGGAGGGGGGAAGCTTCACCATCAGGATCTACCAGCGGGAGAACGGGACCAGGATCGTCCAGCTCGGAAGCCGCAGGGTCAAGGGGCGGACCCTGTTGGCCCGGGTCCTGATGCCGGAGGGGATCCTCTGGGAGGACGACGCCGCCTTCACCGGGACGTTGGAGGATGCCGACAGCGTCACCAAGTTCAACGCCCGCACCGGGATCTACTGGAAGGAGTACAACGACTGAAGCGCCTGCCGGCGCGAAGGGGGTTCTCATGCTTCCGGAAACCAGCATCGTGATCGCCGCTTTCAACGAGCAAGAACGACTGCCGCAAACGCTGCGGACCATCGCGAGCTACCTGGCCCGGCGTGGGACCCCCGCCGAGATCGTGGTGGTCGACGACGGGAGTACCGACGCCACCGCACAGGCCGTGCGGGAGATGGCGCCGAGCGTGCCGGGTCTCAGGCTGATCGGCTATCCCGCCAACCGCGGCAAGGGGTACGCGCTCAGGACCGGGGTCCTGTCGGCCCGCGGCGGGGAGGTGCTGGTCACCGACGCCGACCTCTCGACCCCCATCGAGGAGCTCGACTCCCTCCGCAACGAGCTCGCCCGGACGGGAAGCGACATCGCCATCGGCTCCCGTGCCCTCCCCGCGAGCCGCATCTTGAAGGCCCAGCCCCCCTGGCGCCGGCTGATGAGCCGACTCTTCAGCCGGGCGGTGCGGTCGCTGGTCATCCAGGAGTTCCGCGACACCCAGTGCGGCTTCAAGCTCTTCAGCGCCCGCTCGGCCGCCGAGCTCTTCGCCAGGGCGCGCATCGACCGCTTCGCCTACGACGTGGAGATCCTCGCCCTGGCCGGCCGCCACGGATTCAAGGTCTGCGAGGTCCCGGTCAGCTGGACCAACTCCCCCGCCTCCCGGGTTCGTCCGCTGCGCGACTCCCTGCAGATGCTCGCCGACCTGGCGCGCATAAGGTTTTTACTTACCATACCCAAGGCAAGGCCCGCCATCGCCACGGTGAAAACCCTAGACCCCGAAGGTTGACACGGTCCCCTCCCGGCACGATTGCCCGAATTTTCCTGCCTCGAAATAAAGGGGGGCGCCCGTCAACCCGCGCCCCCCTTCGATCTACCGCCTGCCCCCCTTCCGGCCAGAAAAATAAGAGATTCCCCGACCAAGCTATCATTAAAGTTCTGCCCCCCCTTGCCGAAAACCTCCATGTATACAGTTACCGTTTCGTTACCCGCGTGTGCAAGCCGGCAGGATTGACCGGCAGAAAGGATCCCGATGTCACCGCAAAAAGAGCCCCTCTTCACCCTTCACCTGGAGGGGGAGTGGCGCATCGAACAGGCCCCGGACCTGCTCCGGCAGGTGGGGGGGGGGTGGTCCGCGCTTATCGCCGCGGCACCGCCTCCCGACCGCGTGGAGATCGACCTCGCGGAGGTCCGGGAGATCGACGCCTGCGGCGGTCAACTGCTGGCCTTGCTGCAGGAGCAGGTAAGGCGGCGGGGGATGATGCCGCTCCTTTCGGCGGTACCTCCCCCGGTCAGGGAGCGGCTGGCACTGCTCGGATACCTCGCCCAGGAAACGGGCGGGGAAGGTGGGGAGCCATGAGCGCCAAAGAGTTGGACGGTAACGATCTCAGCAGGTTCAACCAGGCCTTCTTCGAGGAGTGCGCCGAGCACCTGGCGGAGATGGAGCGGATCCTGGTCTCGCTCGGGGACCGGGAGCCGGACCGCGACCAGTGGGATGCCGTGTTCCGGGCCGCCCACTCCATCAAGGGGGGAGCCGGCATCTTCGGCTTCGAGGACATGGCGGTGGTGACCCACGCGCTGGAGTCGCTGCTCGACCTTTTGCGCAACCGGGAGATCCCCTACCGCGCCTGCATGGTCGACCTCTTCCTGGAGGCCGGAGACGTCATCTCCATGCAGCTCGCCGGGCACCAGGAGGGGAAGGTGGTGGACCGGCAGGCGGTGGAGGCGGTGACCGCCAAGCTCGAGCAGGCGCTTTTGCGGCAATCCTCCCCCCGCGAGCTCCCGGCGGCGGGAGACCCGGTGCCGGCGCCGCCTCCCACCCGCATTCCCATCCCCTACCGGGTGATCTTCTCTCCCCCGGCCGACCTCTTCGCCCGGGGAGTCCGCATGGAAGGGCTGATCGAGGAACTGGGCGAACTGGCTGAGCCGGGAACCTTCCGCTGCCGCGCCGAGCTCACCGAAATCCCCCCCTTTGAGGGGCTCGACCCGCAGCGCTGCCTGACCCGCTGGCACTTCACCCTGACCACCTCGGCAGGCGAAGAGGCCATCCACGACGTCTTCATGTTCGCCGCCGAGGAGCACGAACTGGAGGTGGTCCGGTTGGCGGGAGAGGTGGCCTTACCCTCCCCCCCCGCCCCGGTGGCCTCAGCCGCCCCAACTCCCCTCGCCACGGGAGCGCGGGAGCGAAGCGGCGGCGAGGGGGGGCGTCCCCCCGGCGAGCCGGACAACTCCATCCGGGTCAGGGTGGGAAAGGTCGACCAGCTGATCAACCAGGTGGGGGAGCTCCTCATCACCCAGTCCATGCTCTCCCAGATGTCGGCCACCCTCGACCCGGTGCTCCACGAACGGCTCCTAGCCTGCGTCTTGCAGCTCGAGCGTAACGCCCGCGACCTGCAGGGGAGCGTGATCTCCATGCGGCTCGTCCCGATCAGCACCGTCTTCAACCGCTTCCCGCGCATGGTGCGCGAGATCGCCGCCAAGCTCGGCAAGAACGTGGAACTGAGGCTGGTGGGGGAAGGGACCGAGCTGGACCGCGGCCTCATCGAGAAGATCGCCGACCCCCTCTCGCACCTGGTGAGAAACGCCCTCGATCACGGGATGGAGAGTCCCGGGGAGCGGGCGGCGACCGGCAAACCGGCCACCGGCACCCTGACCCTGGCCGCCTCCCAGGTGGGAGGGAGGATCCTCATCCAGGTCTCCGAGGACGGACGGGGGCTCGACCGGGAGAGGATCCTCGCCAAGGCGGCCCAAAGCGGCATCACGGTCAGCGAGACCTTGACCGACGAGGAGGTCTGGCAGCTCATCTTCCTCCCCGGCTTCTCCACCGCCGCCGAGGTGACCGACCTCTCCGGCCGCGGGGTCGGGATGGACGTGGTGCAGCGAAACGTCCAGGCCCTGGGGGGAAGGATCCAGCTCGCCTCGGAGCCGGGGAAGGGGACCAGCGTCACCATCAGCCTCCCGCTCACCCTGGCCATCGTGGACGGCCTCTCGGTCTCGGTGGGGGAGGAACGCTTCATCGTCCCGGTCAACCTCGTGATCGAGTCGCTGCAGCCCTCCCCCGACCAGCTGAAGATGGTCAACGGCCGCGAGGTGGTGCGGGTGCGCGGCGACTACCTCCCCATCCTGAGGCTCCACCAGCTCTTCGGCATCGACCGCGCGGTCGAGCGCCCGGAGCGGGGAATCCTCATGCTGGTGGCGGTGGAGACCGAACGGGTGGCGCTTTTGGTGGACGCCCTGGTGGACGAGCTGCAGGTAGTGGTCAAGAGCGTGGAGGCCAACTTCCGGCACGTGGAGGGGAGCGCGGGTGCGACCATCCTCGGCGACGGCAAGGTGGCGCTCATCCTGGACCTCACCGAACTGGTTCTTATGCAGAGACGGTCGATCGCGGAAGCGGTCCAGGCCGCTTGAAGGAGAGTGACGGATGGAAATCGGCAACGCGGCAACCGCCCTGACCGGCGGGCATCACCTTTCAGAGCACCTCACCTTCCGGCTGGGGAACGAGAACTACGGGATCGACATCCTGAAAGTGCAGGAGATCCGGGGCTACGACAGCGTGACCCGGATCGCCAACACACCCGAGTTCATCAAGGGGGTCATCAACCTCAGGGGGGTGATCGTCCCCATCGTGGACCTGAGGATCAAGTTCGCCACCGGCGAGGCGACCTACCACCAGTTCACCGTGGTGATCATCATCAACGTCCTCTCCAGGGTGGTCGGCATCGTGGTGGACAGCGTCTCCGACGTGGTGGCGCTGCCGCCGGAAAGCGTGAAACCTGCGCCGGAGCTCGGCTCCACCCTGGACACCCGCTACCTCTCCGGGCTCGCCGATCACAACGGTGAAATGCTGATCCTGATCGACATCGAGAAACTGATTGCCAGCGACGAACTGCAGGTCGTCAAGGCTGCCCATAACCACCGAAACGAAAACGAGACGAGGTTCGTATGAAAATCACCAAGTTCAAAGATTGGAAGATCCTTACCAAGATCCTGAGCATCTCGCTCGCCACCGTGGCGCTGATCGTCCTGGGGGTGCTCTGCTACCTCCTCCCCTACATCGAGAAGCACCTGATGGACGAGAAGATCCAGGCCACCAAGGGGGTGGTCGAGGTGGCCTACGGCATCATGGAGGGGAAGTACAACGAGGCCAAGGCGGGTAGAATCCCCATGGCCAAGGCCCAGCAGGAGGCCATTGACCAGATCCGCGACCTCCGCTACCACGGCTCCGAATACTTCTTCATGCTCGACCTGGACACCAAGATCGTCATGCACCCACTCAAGCCCGAGATCGTCGGCAAGTCCCAGGCCGAGACCAAGGATCCCACCGGCAAGCACCACTACGTCGAGTTCGTCAACGTCTGCAAGGAGAAGGGGGAGGGGACCGTCTCCTACCTGTTCGAAAAGCCGGGCGCCTCCAAACCGGTCCCCAAGATCTCCTACGTGAAGCTCATGAAGGAGTGGGGGTGGATCGTGGGGAGCGGCATCTACGTGGATGACGTCAACGCCGAGATGAGCAAGATGAGGTGGCAGGTGGTGGGGGCCACCCTCATCCTGGCGGCCGTGATCGCGCTCTTCGCCTGGTTCGTGGCGGGGAGGATCAAGCGGGCGCTCGACCAGGCGATCGGAGCCTCCCAATCCATCGCATCGGGGGACCTGACCACCGCGGTCAGCGCGGAGAGCAGCGACGAGACGGGCGAGCTTTTGAGCTCTCTCAAGCAGATGAACGACGGGCTCGCCAAGATCGTGGGGGAGGTGCGCCACGGCGCCGACTCCATCGCCCACGCCGCCGAGGAGATCGCCACCGGCAACGCCGACCTCTCCCAAAGGACCGAGGAGCAGGCGAGCGCCCTGGAGGAGACCGCCTCCAGCATGGAGGAGCTCACCTCCACCGTCCGCCAGAACGCCGACAACGCCCAGGCGGCCAACCAGCTGGCCATCAACGCGAGCAGCGTGGCGGTCAAGGGTGGCGAGGTGATCTCACGGGTGGTCACCACCATGGAGTCGATCACCGACAGCTCCCGCAAGATCTCCGACATCACCAGCGTGATCGACGGCATCGCCTTCCAGACCAACATCCTCGCCTTGAACGCCGCGGTGGAGGCGGCCCGGGCCGGCGAGCAGGGGAGGGGCTTCGCGGTGGTGGCCGCCGAGGTGAGGAGCCTCGCCCAGCGAAGCGCCGCGGCCGCCAAGGAGATCAAGGCCCTCATCGAGGACTCCTCCGACAAGGTGCGGGACGGCAGCCGGCTGGTGGAGGAGGCGGGACAGACCACCCAGGAGATCGTGACCAGCATCCGCCAGGTGGCCGAGATCATGGCCGAGATCTCCGCGGCCTCCCAGGAGCAGTCGACCGGCATCGAGCAGGTCAACAACGCCATCATCCAGATGGACCAGGTGACCCAGCAGAACGCCGCGCTGGTGGAGGAGGCCTCGGCCGCCGCCGCCTCCCTCGAGGAACAGGCCCAGCAGCTGGTGGAGGTGGTGGCGCGCTTCCGGCTGGAGGAGGGGAAGGAGCAGCCGGCCGCCCCGAAGGCGCAGCGCGAAAGGCGCCCGCCGACCAGGAGCGCGGGGCCGCGCGAGCGTGTGATCGTGGCGCCCCCGGCCCCCCGGGTGGCCCGGGCCAACGACAAGTCGCCGGCCGCCAACCTGACCCTGGACGACGAATGGAAGGAGTTCTAGCCCCGGCACCGGTCGCCGCCCGGCCAAACCATCTCCAGGGGGTGCGATGAACGGTATCGTGCGCAGCATACTGCTCCCGCTGTTACTGACCGCCACCATCGCCGCCGTCGCCCTGCACACGGTCAACCACCTGGTGCTCGAGAAGATCCTCAGCCAGGAGCTGACCGAGGTGGCCCAGCTGCAGAACAACAACCTCCGGGTCTTCTGGGAGCTCTGCGGCGCCAAAGGGAGCGCCTTCCGGCTGGAGGGGGGGGCGCTTTGGTGCGGGAACTACCGGATAAACGGCAACAACGAGATCCCCGACAAGGTGCTCGACCTGACCGGGAGCCGGGCCACGGTCTTCATGGGAGACGTCAGGGTGGCCACCAACGTCCCGCTGGCCGACGGGAGGCGGGCGCTTTGGACCGTGCTCGCCAACCCGGCCCGGCGGGCGGTGCTGGTGGAGGGGAGAAGCTACCGGGGAGAGGCGGCCATCCTCGGGGTCCCCTACTACACCGCCTACGACCCGATCAGGAACCGCCGCGGCGAGGTGATCGGCGCCCTCTTCGTCGGGATGGACCGCGACCACAGCCTGGAAGCCTACCGGAGGATGAGCTTCAGCATCAGGGCCATCAACGCGAGCTTCGGGGCCGGGATCGTCCTCTGCGCCCTGCTGTTGCTCATGCAGAAACGGCGCTCGGAGGAGGTGCTCCGGGAGCGCGGGAGACTGGAGGCCAAGGCACAGCATTCGGCCATGATGGAGGCCCTCATGGTCCATCTGAGCCACGACCTGAAGACCCCGCTCACCCCGCTCTGCGCCCTCCTGCCGCTCATGATCCGCGAGACGGGCGACCCGAGGCTCGTGAGGATGCTGGAGATCTGCCGGGACAACGTGGAACAGATCCGGGGGATGGCCGAGAAGTCCCTCCAGATGGTGAAACTCTCCTCCCGCAGCAGCGACCTCTGGCCGCTGGAGCTCGCCCCGCTGGCCGAGCAGGCCATCCTCGAGACGGCAGACGAGCTCTCCCGGCGGGGGGTGAGCTGCCAAAACCTCATCCCCGCCGGCATCCACATCATGGGGTCGATGGAGCAGCTCGACCTTCTCTTCACCAATCTCCTCTCCAACGCCGCCCGCTACGCCGCCGGCGCCGTCGTCCTCACCGCCCGGGTGGAGGGAAACCGGGTCGTGGTGGAGGTGCGCGACGACGGGGTGGGGCTCGACCCCGAGCACACCGCGCTGATCTTCACCGAGTTTTTCAAGACCGACGGTGCCCGCCACGATACCGGTAGGCAGGGATTGGGGCTGGCCATCTGCCAGCGAATACTATATAACCACGGAGGCAGCATCTGGGCCGAGAGCCCCGGTCCCGGGCTGGGGACCAGCATTTTTTTCACCCTCAAAGGGGCACCGCCTCCATGAAGCAACTCTCCATCGACCAACTCAAGGAACGGATCAGGCTTTTCGTCGGGCTCACCGTGGCGTCGGTCATGCTGATCACCGCCCACGGTGTGGTCACCGAGCGCCGCGACGTGCTGAACAGCGCCCGCAGGCTTTCCGCCGGGTACGTCCACGCCCTCGCCGAGCACAGCGAGAGCGCCCTCTCCGAGGGGGACGGCATCCTCCGGGAGCTCCTCGGCGACCTGCGGCGCGAGGGGGGGCTCGACCGGGTCGACGCCGCCTCCTTTCACGAAAAGATGCGCCTCGCCATGCGGGACTCGCCCCAGGTGGGAACCCTGTTCATCGCCGACCGCCAGGGGGCGATGCGGATCAACTCCGACACCTACCCCGCCAAGCCGGTGCAGGTCGGCGACCGTCCCTACTTCCGGCGCTACGTCGAGGAACCGGGGCTCGGCCTCTCGGTCGGGGAGCCGATCACCAGCCGGCTGGTGCACCGCCGCCGCTTCAACCTGATGCGCCCGCTGAACGCGCCGGGGGACCCGTTCACGGGGCTCTTGGCGCTCGGCTTCGAAACGACCTACTTCAGCACCCATTTCGACCCCTCCAAGCTCGGCTTCCGCGGCGAGGTGCTCCTGGTGAGAGACGACGGCACCCCGCTGGTCTGGGACCCGCACCCCGCCGCCGAGCAGGAGCCGAAGCTCGGCGCCAGCCCGCTCTTCAGGCGGGAGCTTCCCCGCGCGAAAAGCGGGGTGTTCCGCGAGCAGATGAGCTTTCTCGACGGCTTCCCCGCCATCATCGCCTACCAGCACCTCTCCCGCTTCCCGGTGGTGGCCGTGGTGAGCCTCAACGAGGATGAGGTGCTCGGCCCCTGGTACGGCCGCACCCTCCGCCAGTCCGCGCTGGCCGTCGGTCTGAGCCTCGTGCTGATCGCCCTGACCCGGATCCTCTTCAGCCACCTCGACCGCCTCAAGGTGGCCGACCAGCTGGTGGGGGGACAGCGTTCGCAGCTCGCCATCAAGGCCGCCCAGCTCGACTGGGTGCTCGACGTGATCCTCCAGGTCGACCGTGAGGGGAGGATCCTCCATTTCAACCAGGCCCTCTGCCGGCTGACCGGCTTCAGCCAGCACGAGCTCTCGGGCGCCCGCCTGCAGGACATCGAACCCCCGGAGTTCGCCGAGCGGGTGGCCCCCAACATCGACCGGCTCATGCAGGGGACGCAGGAGGAAACCTTCGAGAGCGCCTTTCTCTCCCGCAGCGGCGCCCTCATCCCGGTCGAGGTCCACTCGCGGATGATCGAGAGCGAGGGGCAGCCGCTGCTGCTCAGCGTGGTCCGGGACATCACCCACCGCAAGCGGGGGGAGGAGCGGGAGAGGAACCGGCTGCGGGTCCTCGAGAGGATCGCCGGCGACGCCCCGCTGGAGGAGCTGCTGACCGCCATCGCCACCTTCGTCGAGGAGGAGAGCCCCGGGGCGCTCTGCTCGCTCCTTTTGGCCGACCCCACAGGAACCACGCTTCGCCACGGCGCGGCCCCCACCCTGCCGGATTACTACAACCGGGCGGTGGACGGCCTGCGGATAGGCTCCGGCAAGGGGTCCTGCGGGAGCGCCGCCTTCCTGCGCCAGCGGGTGGTGGTGGAGGACATCGAGCCGCACCCCTGGTGGCAGGGATTCGAACCGGCCCGCACCGCCGGCCTGCGCGCCTGCTGGTCGGAACCGATCCTCTCCCCCCAGCGCGAGCTTTTGGGAACCATCGCCATCTACCACCGGACACCGGCGGCCCCGGGGCAGGAAGACCTCCTGCTGCTCGAGTCGGCGGCCCACCTGGCGGGGATCGCCATCTCCCGCGTCCGCAGCGAGGAGAGCCGCCGCTCTCTCGAGGAGCAGCTCCGCCACAGCCAGAAGATCGAGGCGCTGGGGAGGCTGGCCGCGGAGGTGGCCCACGACTTCAACAACCTGCTCACCCCCATCATGGTCTACGCCGACCTCCTGAGACGGGGTCTCTCCCCGGAAGCGCCCCAGATGAAGATGGTGGAGGCGATGGGGGAGACCGCCCAGAAGGCGAGCGAGCTCACCCAGAAACTCCTCTCCTTCGGCCGCAAGCAGCTCCCGGACATGTCACCGGTGGACCTCAACGAGGTGGTCCGCGCCTTCGGCGGCATCATGCGCACCACGGTCCGGGCCAGCATCGGGGTCGAATACAACCTCTCCCCCACCGCCACAGGGGTGCTGGCCGACCGAGGTCAGCTGGAGCAGGCCCTTTTGAACCTGGTGGTAAATGCCCAGGACGCCATAGCGGAGCGCGGGACCATCTCGGTGGAGACCGGGCACCTGGTGCTGGACGACGAGTTCCTCGGCCGCCATCCCGGGCTCGATCCGGGGGCCTATGTGCTGCTGGCGGTTACCGACGACGGCTGCGGGATGGACGAGGGGACCCTCCACCACGTCTTCGAGCCGTTCTTCACCACCAAGGAGGCGGGGCGCGGGACCGGGCTGGGACTGCCGACCGTGTACGCCATCGTCAAGCACCACGGGGGCTGCCTGGAGATCAAGACCCGCCCGGGGGAAGGGACCCGGGTGGAGATCTACCTTCCTTCCCGAAGCGGGCTGCTCTCGGCGGCGTTGCAGTCGGCTGCGCCGGCCGAGGTGCCGGTCCAGGTCGAGGAGGGGGGGACGGTGCTCCTGGTGGAGGACAACGCCGCCATCAGGGAGACCGTCACCGAGCTCCTGCACTCGTTCGGGTACCAGGTGCTGAGCGCGGCGCTCCCGGCCGAGGCGCTGGAGATGGCGGCCGGCGTCAAGGTCGACCTTCTGGCCACCGACGTGGTGATGCCCCAGCTGAGCGGGCCCGAGCTGTACGAGCGGCTTTTGGAGGGACACCCCTCGCTGCCGGTACTCTACATCTCCGGCTACAGCATCAACCCGCTGCCGGGCGATGCACCGGCCGGGGGGGGCTTTTTGGCCAAGCCGTTCACCGTCGAGCAGTTCCTGGACCGGGTTCGGCGGATGATGGCCGGAACAAGAGGCAAGCACGGGGCCGAATCCGGTGAGCAGTCATGAGCGGCCAGCGACCGCTGCTGGTGATCGCGGATCCACCGGTAACGGCCGGCGATTTCCGTGAGATTCCCGGCGGTGGCGGGGATCCCGGCACCTCTCCCGGGGGGTACCGGATCGAGTGGGCCGACGACGGGGAGCAGGGGATAGCCCTGGTGACCCGCGGGTTGGACCGGCAAAGCCCCTACCCGGTGGCCCTGGTCGATCAGTCCCCCTCGTCCGGGGAAAGCTGGGTCGAGACCGTGGAGCGCCTTTGGGAGGCGGACCCCCGTCTGCAGGTGGTACTCTGCACCGCCGGCGGCGAAGCCGGCGAGGCGGCGGAGCGGTTTCGGGGTGACCAGCGGCTCCTCTTGCTGAAAAAACCGGTCTCCCCCCTGGAAGTCGTCCAGTCGGTGGGGATACTGGCCGCTAAATGGGAGCTGGAGCGCCGCAGCGAGCAATTAGGAGAGCTCCAGGCGCTGGCCCAGCGGCGAGGAGACGCGCTCGACACCTTGACTGCCGATCTCGAACGGGCCCGGCGGGAGGCCGATGCCGCCCTGCAAGCCAAAAGGGAGCTCCTGGCCGCCATCGAAAAGGAGCTGAAGGGCCCGCTCAACACCGTGCTGGGGATGGCCGACCTGGCCCTGTTGGCCGAGCTACCCGCCAGTCAGCGGGGGCTCCTCGTCAAGGTGCGGGAGGCCGCCCAGGCACTGGGGGAGAAGGTCGGGGCCGTCCTCGACACCGCCGGACCGGCGGGCGAGACCGTTTCGCTCCCCGGGGTCTCCATCGCGCTGGGGCTCGAGTACTGCGGGGACGACCGGGAGCTTCTCCGCTCGCTGATGGAGAAGTTTCTCCGGCGCCGGGAAGCCACCGCCGAGATCGCCGACCTCCTGGCCAGGGGGAACCGTGAGGAGGCCCAGCGGGCGGCGCACACGCTGATCTCGCCGGCGGCCACCATCGGCGCCGACCTCCTTGCCCGGGCGGCCCGGGCGATGGAGGAAGGGATCAGGGACCGGGACGGCGACCGGCTCCCCCCTCTCTTGGAGAGGCTGGGGCGTGAGCTCAACCGGGTGATGGGTTCGCTCGATCGCTACCTCGCCCAGCAGCCCAACCAGGCGGGGCCCGGGGGACCCGACCGGGCGAGGGTGAAGGGGCTGCTCGAGCAGATGACCTCCCTCTTCGAGAGCGACCTGGGAGCCGCCCTCTCCGTCAAGGATGAACTCCGGCGCGAACTGCGAGGCAGCCACCTCTTCGAGCAGTTCTGCCGGCTGGAACATTTGGTGGATTCCTTCGATTTCAACGGGGCGGCCAAGGCCCGGGAACGGTTGGAGGAGATGCTGGAATCGGCACCGGCAGTGCCTGAGGAGAAGCCATGAACGAAACGGTCGGCGCGGCAGCCCGCAAGAAGCTCTTGATCATCGACGACACCCCCGAAAACATCCAACTGCTGATGGCGATCCTGGGACGCGAGTACCAGATCATCGCCGCGCGGGAGGGGGAGCGGGCTCTGGCGCTGGCCGCCAGCGATCCCCAGCCGGACCTGATCCTGCTGGACATCCGGATGCCGGGGATGGACGGCTTCGAGGTCTGCGAGCAGCTCAAGAGCGACCCCAAGACCCGGGACATCCCGGTCATCTTCGTCACCACCATGAACGCCGACGAGGACGTGCGCCGCGGGCTCGCGCTGGGAGCGGTGGATTACATAACCAAGCCCTACAGCCCGACCCTGGTGAAGGCCCGCATCCACGCGCAGTTGTCGCTGACCAGGGTGCCTGCCGGGGATGCCGGCGGCGAGTGAACAGTCATGAACGCAGGGAGGGAAGGGTGAAATGGCCAAGCAAGTGATGATCGTCGACGACAACCGGTACGTCCGCGACTCGGTGGAAATCATCTGCCAGGGGGAGAACCTGGGGGTGGTCACCGCCGCCTCGGGCGAGGAGTGCCTGAGAAAGCTGGAGGAGGGGTTCCGGGGAGTGATCCTGATGGACGTCATGATGCCGGAGATGGACGGCTGGGACACCATCCGGGCCCTGATCGAGAAGGAGCTCTATCCGGGCAACGTGATCGTCATGCTGACCGGGATGGGAGAGCCGGACACCAAGATGGACGGGGTGCAGGAGTACGTCACCGACTACATGACCAAGCCGTTCAACCCGGAGGAGCTGATCCAATCGCTGCGCTACTACCTGGCCCTGGTGGACGAGCTCCAGTAGATGACCTGCCGCAACCTCGTGGTCATAGGGGTCTCCACCGGAGGTCCCCTCACCCTGCGGGAGATCTTTCTCCGGCTCCCCCCCTTGAATGCCGCTATCCTGGTGGTGCTCCACATCACCCCGCCGATGGATGCCCGGATCGCCAAGGGGCTCGACGCGGTCTCCACCATGCCGGTGGCGCTCGCCCGGCACGGGGAATACCTCGAGTCCGGCCAGGTCTACCTGGCCCCGGGTGGTTTCCATCTCCGGCTGGACCCGCAGTACCGGGTCGAACTGGTCCGCGGCGAGCGGGTCAACTACGTGCAGCCCGCGGTCGACGTCACCATGTCCTCACTTAACCGTCAGCTCCACGGGATCCTGGTGGGGGCGGTGCTGACCGGGATGGGAAAAGACGGCGCGGAAGGGATCCGCCACGTGAAGCGGGTGGGTGGCATCACCATCGCCCAGGACCAGAAAAGCTCCACCATCTACGGGATGCCCAAGGCCGCCGCCCAGACCGGCGCGGTCGACTTCGTCCTCTCCCCTTCTCAGATCGCCGACAAGCTGGCCCAACTGATCCCCCCCTTGGCCTGACCCTTCGCCTCGACCTGCCCTCCCCTCGGGCTGGCCACCTCGGCCTTTACAATCTGCCCTCACCCGGCCTTCGGCCACCCTCTCCCGGGGGGAGAGGGCATACCGGTAAGCTTCACTAATTGCACCGTTATTCTCCCCTAAAGGGGCGAGGGGATTGATGCCTGCCCCCCTCCCCTGGCCAGCAGGAACTCCGCGAAGGCGCGGTTGGCCCGGGAGAGGTAGCTCTGTCTCTTCCAGGCGATCAGCAGGTCGAGGTAGAGCGGCGGATCGAAGGAGACCGCCACCAGTTCGCTGTCGTCGGCCACCACCATCCTCAGGAGGATGGAGATACCGGTTCCGTTTCTCACCAGCGACCTCACCAGCGAGAAGAGGTTGGTCTCGAAGACGATCTCCGGCCGGGCCTCGCTCTCCTTGAGCGCCTCCAGGAAGAACTCCCGGATGAAGTACCCCTCCTTGTAGAAGATCAACGGTTCGCTGATGAACTCGGCCAGGGTGACGCTCCCGGCGGTGGCGAAGCGGTGTCCGGGGGGGACGCAGACCACCACCTCCTCCCTCAGGAAATGACGGGTCTCCAGGGTATCCGGAAAGCTCTCCCCGGCCACCACCCCCATGTCGAGCTCCCCC
Source organism: Geomonas sp. Red276 (assembly GCF_054784495.1). NCBI lineage: Bacteria > Pseudomonadati > Thermodesulfobacteriota > Desulfuromonadia > Geobacterales > Geobacteraceae > Geomonas > Geomonas sp. Red276. The sequence continues at coordinate 86,522 of NZ_BLXW01000014.1, read as the reverse complement.
TGGGCGATCATCCGCTGGATGCGCGCCGCCCCCTCGCCGTGCACGGCGAGTTTCAGCTTGGGGAAGGCGCGGTGGAAGTCCCTGATGATGTCGGGGAAGAAGTAGGCGGAGATCATGGGGGGGATGCCGATGCGCACCTCCCCCTTGGAAAGCCCCTTGAGCTCGGCCATCTCCAGCTCGGCCGCCTTCAGGTCGTCGAGTACCCGGCGGGCGTGGAGGAGGAAGATCTCCCCTTCCGCGGTGAGGGAGACCTTGCGGTCCTGGCGGTTGAAGAGGGTGAGCTCCAGCTCCTCCTCGAGCTTCTTGATCGACATGCTGAGGGCCGGCTGGGCGATCCGGAGCCCTTCAGCGGCGCGGGTGAAGCTGGCGGTGGTGGCGACCTCCACGAAATACCTGAGCTGCCTGGCGTCCATCAATGCTCCTGTCGGACTGATCGGACCTGTCCGACCTGTCGGCGTTGGATGAATCAAAAAATGATATCGAAACGATAAGCATTATATATTTTTCTTATCCACTGGCAACCGCTATCATTCCCTTGGCTGAATCAGGGGGGAGAGCAGATGGGATCGATTACCAGGGGAAGTGACCGCTACCGCAGGATCAACCTGGCCTTTTTCGTGGCCGGCTTCGTGATCTTCATAACGCTCTACGACATGCAGCCGCTCCTGCCGATCTTCACCCGGGAGTTCGGGCTGCACGCCGCCACCGGGAGCCTCCCCCTTTCCGCGGCCACCTGCTCGCTCGCCATCGCCATGCTCTTTGCCGGGAGCATCTCGGAGAGCCTGGGGAGAAAACGGGTCATGGTCGCCTCCCTCTTCGCCACCGCCACCCTCGCCCTCTTCACCTCGTTCACCCACAGCTTCGCCCTGCTGGTGGCCTTGCGGCTTCTGCAGGGGGTGGCCCTGGCCGGGCTTCCGGCGGTGGCCATGGCCTACTTGAGCGAAGAGATGGCCGCGAGCGCGCTCACCTCGGCCATGGGACTCTACATCGCCGGCAACGCCATCGGCGGGATGACCGGCCGCATCTTCACCGCCACCGTCGCCGAACAATGGTCCTGGCGCCTCGCGCTCACCGTGATCGGCGTCGCCACCCTCGCCCTATCCGCCGCCTTCGCCCGCCTCCTCCCCCCCTCGAGCGACTTCCGCCCCCGCCCCTTCGCGGTCGGCTACCTCTTCACCTCGCTCTTGCGGCAGCTTAAGGATCCCGGGCTCCTCTGCCTGTACGGGATCTCCTTCCTGGTGATGGGGAGCTTCGTGACCCTCTACAACTACATCACCTTCCGGCTCTTGGCGCCTCCCTACTCCCTCGGGCACGGCCGGGTCAGCTGGATCTTCCTCGTCTACCTCGCCGGCTCCTTCAGCTCCTCGCTGGTAGGGCGCCTGGTGGAGCGCTTCGGGCGCAGCCGGATGCTCGCCTGCTGCCTGGCGGCCATGGCGGCCGGGGGGGCGATCACCCTGGCCCAGCCGGTGGCGGTCATCGTGGCGGGGATCGGTATCTTCACCTGCGGGTTCTTCGGCGCCCACACCATCGCCTCCAGCTGGGTGGGCGCAAGGGCCCGCACCGCCCGGGCCCAGGCGGCTTCCCTCTACCTCTTCAGCTACTATCTCGGTTCGAGCGTCTCGGGTACCGCGGGAGGGTTTCTCTGGAGCGGACGGGGGTGGGAAGGGGTCATCGTGCTCATCCTGGCACTTTTGGCGGGTGCGGCGGTCTTGGCCAGGTGTCTCACGGCAATCGCGGCGCCGGCCGGCGAGGAAGTACCGGCCGCGGCACCGGAGGCCGTGGAAGGATAATCTAATCCAGATCAGGCTTAAGTTTACGGGGGTGGGGTCGATATATCTGGTGTAGGCAGCAAAGGAGCAAAGCCATGCCGGATCTCATACATCTCGCAAACGGAATCTCGATACCGGTCGAGATGCTCTCCACCTGGGAGCGCCTGGCCGAGTTCGCCACCATCCACGGAAGGGTCTTCGAAGCTGACCTCATGCAGCTGGGCGTCAACCTGCGCCCGATCTTCAGGTTGAACTCCTCCATCGGGGGAGAGCAGGCCATCGCCTTCGGTACCGCCACCTCCTCGACCCTGCAGTTCGTGCTCCGGCCGGACATCTACCGGGCCATGATCGGCACCACCAACAACTGATCCCTCCCCCTCATAGCCGGCCGTCGTTCATGGTCGCCCGGTAGCGCTGGGCGACGAACTGGATGTGGTCCCTCAGCACGTAGAACTGCTCGGCGAAGGCCAGCGGCACCTTCATCCGGTTCACCTGCACCTCGATCTCGTCGAGTTTCCTCAGAAGCTGGGTCCGCTCCTCCGGGGTGGGGTTGTCGAGGATGGTCCTCTCCAGGGCGATCAGGGCGCCGTACCAGCGGTAGATGCGCGACCTGATCCGCCAGTTGTAGATGGCCGGCAGCAGCTTGACGCCGGGGATCAGCAAGACCAGCACGGGAACGACGACCACCACCATCCTGTCCACCAGGCTTGCCAGCCAGAACGGGAGCCACTTGTAGAAGAACCCCTTGCCTGAACTGTAGTAGCGCTTGGCGTCGGAGCTGACCGGGAACTCGTGCTCCAGCGGGGCGGGGAATTCTCCCGCCTTCTGGAAGAGGGTGGAGCGGCCGTGGATCTCGCGGGCGGCCTCGATCAGGAGATCGGAAAGCGCCGGGTGGAGCCGCTTTCTGGCCACCAGCTCGACGGTCGGGCCGACCAGCTGCACGTCCTGGGGCGGGATGTTCTTGCCGAACTCGATCCCCCCCATCGGGAGCGTCATCTTCATCAGGTAGGGGAACTTCCGCGAGTAGGCGTCGGCCTGGCTGACGTCGAAGAGCCGCACCCCGGGGGCGCGGAGCAGCTTGCGCAGGACCGGCGGCGTGGCCGAGTCCCCCATCAGGAAGATGGCATCGGCCTGGCCCGAGAGAAGGGCATCGGAGGCATCGCTGCCGGCCAGGGGAAGAAGCTGGGTCTTGCCGCCGGGCTCGATGCCGTTGGCCTTCAAAAGGGTCATCGCCAGGGTCTGGGTCCCGCTCCCCTCGGTGCCGACCGCTACCCGCTTCCCTTCGAACTGGGAGAGGATGGAGAGCGGCTTGTCGCCACGGTAGAACAGCAGCAGCGGCTGGTGAAAGATGCTCCCGAGCGAGACCAGGTTGCTGATATCGGTGCCGTTGGCCACCCCCCCTTGCACGAAGCCGATATCGACCTTGGAGTTGGGATCGGTCAGCCGCCGGAGGTTCTCCAGGGAGCCGGCCGAGGGAAGGATCTTCAACTTGATACCGTTTCTGGCCAGGATCTTCCGGTACTTCTCGGCGTTGAGCATGTATATGCTTCCCGGGGCCCCGGCGGTCATGGTGATGGTGTTCGGCGGCGCAGGGCGCACGTACCAGTAAGCGAGCAGGATCACCAGCACGGTCAAAAGCACCATCGGGAGGGCGGAGACCACCAGGTCGCGCACCGAGACTCCGACGAAACGAGCGAGCGGCCTCACCTGAAAGAGGTTGCCGCCGGATTTTTCCTGTTTGTTCATGTCCGCCCTTCCTGTTTCCAGCCTGAAAGTTGTCTCGTTCATCCCCTCGCCCCTTTATTAGGGGAGAGGGGATGAATGTGAAGCCTTTGGCCGCCCAATTGTACGCATAGATGGAAGAATTTCCAGTCCCATCTGCTTGCACAGCAAAACCCCCTCCCAGGCTCCCCCGCCAGCGTTCTCCCCACCCGCGAAAAAGACCAAAGAGACCCGAAATTGTACTTACTGCGATTTTATGACTTTAGTCAAGGCCGCGAAGGCCAACCGAAGGTAAGGTCACCTCATCGAAAACGCGGTACGGAGCACCAATCATCGGAGTCTCCGCCACGGTAACCGGCAAGGAAGCCGAAAAAAAATCAAGGCGCTCCAGGCGGAGCCCCGGGAGAAATCAATGATCGACAAAGTCAAGAGCTTCTTCGGATTTACCAACTCAACCAACAACGCAGCAATCAAGGAGGAGAAGATGGACATGTTTTGCTTTCAGTGCGAGCAGGCCGCCAACGGCGGGTGCTCCAAGGTAGGGGTCTGCGGCAAGCAGCCGGAAGTGGCCGCTCTCCAGGATCTTCTGGTCTACGCCATGAAAGGGATCGCCTTCTGGGCCGACAAGGCCCGTCAGAAAGGCGCCAAGGACGCCGAGATCGACCGCTTCATGCTGGACGGTCTCTTCACCACCGTCACCAACGTCGACTTCGACGCCGAAGAGATCGCCAAGCTGGTCCGCGATGCCGCCCATCAGCGCAACCGCGCCCAGGCCCTCTTCGAGAAGGTCAACGGCGCCCCCTTCACCGGCCAGGTTCCCGAAGCCGCCCAGCCCTTCGCAGCCGGCAGCACCTCCGAGCTGGTCGCCCTGGGTGCCGCCCACGGCGTAAAAGATTCCTCCATCGACCCGGACGTGAAATCCGTCCAGGAGATCATCATCTACGGCATCAAGGGTTACGCAGCCTACGCCCACCACGCCCTGGTGCTTGGCCAGGAAAACGACGAGATCTACGCCTACACCCACAAGGCGCTGGCCGCCACCCTCGACAAGAGCCTGGGTCTCATGGACTTCGTCGGCCTCGCCATGGAGTGCGGCAAGACCAACCTGACCACCATGGCGCTTCTGGACAAGGCCAACACCGACGCCTTCGGCCATCCGGTTCCGACCCCGGTCCAGCTCGGCACCAAGGCTGGCAAGGCGATCCTGGTCTCCGGGCACGACCTCCGCATGCTGGAAGAGCTCCTCAAGCAGACCGAAGGGAAAGGGATCAACATCTACACCCACGGCGAGATGCTTCCCGCCCACGGCTACCCCGGCCTCAAAAAGTACAGCCACCTGGCCGGCAACTTCGGCGGCGCATGGCAGGATCAGGCGAAAGAGTTCGTCAACTTCCCCGGCGCCATCATCTTCAACACCAACTGCATCCAGCGCCCCGCCGAAAGCTACAAAGACCGCCTCTTCACCTGGGGCCTCGTGCAGTGGCCGGACGTCAAGAACATAAGCGGCATGGACTTCACCCCGGTCATCGAGAAGGCTCTCGCCCTCCCCGGCTTCGACGAGGCTCCGGGCAAGGAGATCCTCACCGGCTTCGGCCACAACGCCGTGATGGGCGTGGCCGGCCAGGTCATCGACGCGGTCAAGGCCGGCGCCATCCGCCACTTCTTCCTGATCGGCGGCTGCGACGGTGCCAAGAGCGGCCGTAACTACTACACCGAGTTCGCCGAGAACGTCCCGAGCGACTGCGTGATCCTGACCCTGGCCTGCGGCAAGTTCCGCTTCAACAAGCTCGACTTCGGCGACATCGGCGGCATCCCGCGCCTTCTGGACATCGGGCAGTGCAACGACGCTTACTCCGCGATCCAGATCGCGGTCGCCCTGGCCGGCGCCTTCGAGTGCGGCGTCAACGACCTCCCGCTCTCCTTCATCCTCTCCTGGTACGAGCAGAAGGCGGTGGCCATCCTCTTGACCCTGCTCCACTTAGGCGTGAAGAACATCAAGCTTGGACCGAGCCTCCCGGCCTTCATCACCCCGAACGTGCTGAACTTCCTGGTCGAGAACTTCAACATCGGCCCGATCGGCACCGCCGAAGGCGACCTCAAGCAGATCCTCGGCTAAAACCGGTTCCCGCCGAACCATCGCAGCAACAAAAAACCGCGGTCCCATCCAGGGCCGCGGTTTTCTTTTCCCTACCATCCCGTCATCACCGTCCGAGGCGGGTGACGTAGATTTCCTTCAGACCAGCCATCGCTACCAGCGTGGAAGAGCTAACCGGCGCGCAGTTTTTTCGCGCGGCCGGTTGAGCGCGTTGTTGGCTGCGCCGACTGTGCGTCAGCGTATGAATCAAGCAATTGCCGGATCATCCGCTGGTATTGCGTATGATATTTTGATGCCTCAGACTTGAAAAACTCGATGCTCTTCTTACTGAGGGAGATAGTCACCTTGACCGATTCCTCCCGAAACGCCAACTCTGCGGGAGAGGGGAGAAAGTCCGGGACTATCTTCAGCTCGCCTAAGGGTTCATCGGAGTATTTTGTTTTCGTGCTCATAGATCGTCCTTCCTTTCCGCCAGTAACCGGCTCCGAAGATCCGAATCACGCTATTGCGATACATAAAACGTACCGTGATGATGCCATCCTTGACCTTCCCAAAACAGAAGTAGCGCATTTCCTGGTCGCTATGAGTCACATCCTCCGCAATGATGCGATGCGAATCGGCAAAGGCGTATTGGGCCTCCGCAAATGAGACTCCGTGCTTTTGCAGGTTTTCCTGATCCTTCTTCGAGTCCCATTCGAAATGGGTTCTATTCATACGAATAACCTTAGCAGAAAACGAGGCGCACAGCCATATCTTTATATGGTATTTTTTATGGTTTGTTTTTGTTGGCTAACCCAACAACAAGTAGCGTATCCGTATATAGGTGATGGTCACCTATAGCGGTTACTTGACCTTTTCTATCTGACCGGCTCGCTTCGGGAGGGGCTCATGTGAAGGGAAACGCGGCCCTTAAATCAAGGGAAAATGTATAGCGGTTGTTCACTGCTGTCAAAGGTGAACTTTGGCCCGGTTCAGGCGATCAGGAAGGGCGATGGGAGTTTTGCAAGACGAATTCGGTCGGCTATACTTGCTGCTGGTTCGCCGGCCAGGCGAGCACTTCCAGCGGGGGGAGGGGCAGTGGGAGAACCGGAGCCGAATCTTCTCGTGCAAGCCCCCCTAGCGGCGGAAGGGGTTTCCACCGGGACCGCCTCCGACCTTCCACCGCGGGGAGAAAGGATGGCCTTCCTGGCGGCCGTGCTCTTTTTCACCGCGCTCTCCCTCTGGCCCGTCTGGACGGTCCGCTTTCTCCCGATGCAGGACTACCCGCAGCACCTGTTTCTCTCGCACCTGGCGGCCACCTACCACGACCCAGCCTTCAACTGGCCGGCCCATTACACCGTCGGCTTCGGTTTCCGGCCCTACCACCTCTGGTACCTGGCCATGGCGGCGCTCACGCTGGCCGTGAAGACCGAGGTCGCCGGGAAAATCCTCGTTTCACTCTACATCCTGCTGGTATCCCGGCTGGCGATCAAGGCGGGCGCACTCTTCCCCGGCACCGGACAGCCATGGGGCGCCCTCCTCCTCTTCCCGTTGGCCTTCAACCAGATTTACTACCTGGGCTTCCCCAACTTCCTCCCCACCCTGCCGCTGGTGTTCCTGGCGCTCCTCGAGTTCGACTCCTTCACCCTCTCACCGCTGTCGATCGCGCGCCACGGGGCGTATTGCCTGGTCATCTTCCTGGCCCACCCTTACGCGGCCCTGGTCTACATCGTCCTCGCCGCGGTCTGGTTATCCCCCGCCCCCCCCTTTCGCCGGGAGGCCATGACCAGGCTCCTTCCCGCACTGGTCATGGCGGCAGCCTTCGCGGCGTGGTACCTGACCTCCCACCAGGCGAGCTCGGCCCCCACCAAGGTCCCGTGGGGGATCAGGTGGTGGCCTTTGCTGGGGACAGTGGCCTTCTACCTGCTCCCGTTTACCGGCATGCGTCTCGTGGAGGGGTGCGACTGGGTGGCCATCGCGGGCTGGGGCGTCCTGGCGGCGACCCTCGGGAGGCTTCTGTGGCGTAGTCGGGTGGGCACCCCGTGCCCACGCGTTTCTCGAAAACAATGGTGGGCAGGGGGCTCCCCACCCTACGAGAGCACGAAAACTCCGCGCCGGCTCTTGGCCGTCTATCTCGCCACCACGGCGGGCTTTCTGGTCCTCCCCTTCTACCTGGGGTTCTACACCTATTTCAACCTCCGCCTGGCCCCCTTCTCCTACTTCGCCCTGGCCCTCTGGATGGCATCGGTACCGGTCCCTCCCCGCTCGCGGGTGGTGCTGACCGGCGCCATTGCCCTGCTTCTCTGCTCTTCGCTGCAAATCCACCGTGCGGTCGCCCGCGAGACGGAGAGCATCCTGCCGGTGCTTTCGGCGATGAAGAAGAACGCGGCCGTTTTGCCGCTCGTCGCCGACGGGAGCTCCCGGCGGCTCGACGCCTCCTTTTTCTACCAGGCCCACAACCACGACACCGACTACTACCACCTCCTGGTGGGAGGGGGCGTCTCTCCAACCCTCTTTCCCAACGCCATGATGCCGGTGCAGTTGCGGAGCGGCTCGGCCCTCCCCCTCCCCCTCCCCGATTCCGTCTCAACGTTTTCCTGGGAGAAACATGGCGCCTGGTACGATTACCTGCTGGCCCGCAACCCGGCGCCAGAGCTCCGGGCCATCCTGAGGGAACACTGCACCCTGCAAGCCGCATCGGGTCCCTGGGAACTCTACCAAAACAAAGGGGCCCGCAGGCCCCTCATCCCGGTAGCAGGAGCCGGCCGGGAGGTCTCTTCCGTCCATTGACGGAAGGGTCCGATCTAAATCTCAGTCCTCCAGCCGCGCCGACAGGGTGATATTGGCCTTGAGCACCCGGGAAACCGGGCAGTTGGCCTTGGCGTCGTCGGCGATGTTCTGGAACTGGTCGTCGGAGATATCGGGGACCCGGGCCGCGGCATCGAGCTGGATGGACCTGATGCTCCAGTTTCCCTCCAGGTTTTCGAGGTCGAGCGAGGCCTGGGTCCGGATCCGGTTGGGCTCGAAGCCGGCCTTGACCAGCGCCGCCGAGAGCGCCATGGAAAAGCACGCTGCGTGGGCCGCCGCGATCAGTTCTTCCGGGTTGGTCCCCTTCTCCTCCCCGAACCTGGTCGCGAACGAGTAGCCGGTCTCGGAAAGAACGCCGCTTTCGGTGGAGACGGTCCCCTTCCCCTCCTTGAGCGAACCGGTCCATACTGCCGAAGCTATACGTTTCATGATGCTTCCTCCTTTCACGCTTTAATGACCGTTGCTACCCCATTGTATGACAGAAGCGACCGAAGGGACAAACGAGACCCTGGAGACGACCAAGAGGCGCCGCGAAAAAAGGGCCGCACCCCCTGGTGGGATGCGGCCCTTTTTGGTTTGCGGCGGGAGAGACGGCTAGAACATGAACCTGGTGATCGTGTAGGCGACCACGGTGGAGACGCCGACCCCGATGAAGCCGGGAATCATGAAGCTGTGGTTTAACAGGTACTTCCCGATCCTGGTGGTCCCGGTGCGGTCCATGTTGATGGCGGCCAGGTCGCTCGGGTAGAAGGCGAAGAAGAAGTAGGCGTAGCTGCAGGGCATGAGGCCTAACAGCAGCGGGACGGGAAGACCAAGCGCGGCGCCGAAGGGGAGCATGATGATCAGGGTGGCCGCCTGGCTCTTCACGAAGGCGGAGACGCAGAACATGGCGATACCGAAGGTCCAGGGGGCGATCTTCACCATCATGCCGATCTTGTCGACGAGGAAGGACTTGTTGGCGGTCACGAAGGTATCGGACATCCAGGCGATACCGAAGATGGAAACCACCGCGATCATGCCGGCGGTAAAGACGCTCGAGTGGGCGATGTCCTTGGCCTTGACCCCCGAGGAGAACATGATGAAGGCGCCGAAGCCAAGCATGATGAACTGGACCACGGTGGTCATCGGGACCGGCTTGCCGGCTGCCAGCGGGAGAAGCTCGGGGTAGACCGCGAAGCCGATGATGCTCAGGACGCCGGCGAAGAAGAGGAGCACGGAGACCTTGGCAGTGGTGGAGATTTTCTTGTCGAGGGTGGTGACCGAGCCGTTCAGGGCGGCGGCGAACTCGGGGTCCTTCATCCTTTCCAGGAACTCGGGATCCTCATAAAGCTCCTTGCCGCGGTTGAAACTCCAGGCGGCGGCCGCCAGCACACCGATCACGCCCGCCGGCAGGGTCACCATGAGGATATTGAAAAGGGAGATGGGATGGCCGCTCTTGATGGTGAAAGCCAGGAAGGTGGTCACCGCGGCCGCCACCGGGCTCGCCGTGATCCCCATCTGGGAGGCGACCGAGGAAATGGCCATCGGACGCTCCGGACGGATCTTGGTCTTCAAGGCCACGTCGGCGATGACCGGCAAAAGTGCGTACACCGCATGGCCGGTACCGACGCAGACGGTCAGGAAAAAGGTGGAGAGCGGGGCAAGGATGGTCACGTACTTGGGATGCGCCCGCAGCATCTTCTCGGTCAGTTGCACCAGGTACTCGAGGCCGCCCGCCACCTGCAAGGTCGCCGAGGCGGTCACCACCGCCAGGATGATCAGCATGACCGCGATCGGAGGCTCGGAAGGAGCCACCCTGAAAAAGAGCACCAGGACGGAGACGCCCAGGCCGCCGATGAGACCCAGGGCCACCCCCCCTTTGCGCACGCCGAGGAGGATCGCTCCCAGCACCAGCACGAATTGGATCCAGAACATTGCCATTGTCTTCACCTCTCGTTTTAGGCCAGGTCCGTCACCGTCCGGGCCGATTTGGCTCACCGCCACACCCTCATGAGAGCATCAACGGTGCCAAAACCAATGAAAGGCGCTAAGTCCTCATTATCGCTAAGGGAAATGCCTTGATCGAGACGGAGCCGGGCGAGGAAGTGGAATAACGAGAGGTTATAGTCCGGTGGGGGAGCAAGCGGCCGGGAGGGAATAAGTGACGGCGGCAAGCGTGTTTAGGCGGGGAATAACCTGCGGCTATCGCTATAACCGCAGGTTATGCAGGTTCTGAACGCATCATCTTGAGCCGCTTGTTGAGGGCCGGCTGGGAGATCCCGAGGAGCCGCGCGGCGAGCGTCTGGTTGCCGTTGGCGCGCGCCATCGCCTCCATGACCAGGAAGGAGGCGGCGTCGGTAAAGGTGGGGAGCTCGGCGAAACCGGCGAACGGGTTGTCCCGGGGAGCCGGAGCCGGGGCAGGGGCCGACTCCCGGGCCCCTTCCACCGCCTTCACGAAGGCGTCCATGGAGAGCATCCGGTCCCGGTGCAGGCTGACGGCGTCATAGACCATGGCCCGCAGCTCCCGGACGTTGCCGGGGAAGCTGTAGGTGGCGAGGAACTGGGCGAGCCCCTTGGGCGGAGTCGGCTTCTTCTTCCCGAGCGCCTCGGCCGCCTCGGCGAGGAAGTGATCGAGCAAGAGCGCAATGTCACCCTTACGCTCCCGCAGCGGCGGGACCTTCACCTGGTGGGTGCGCAGACGGAAGTAGAGATCGCGCCGGAAGGTGCCGGCGGCCTCCTTGGCGGCGAGGTTCTGGTGGGTGGCGACGATGACCCGCGCCTTGATCCTTTTGGGCTGGTCGCTTCCCAGCGGGAAGTATTCCCCCTCCTGCAAAAGCCGCAGGAGCTTCACCTGGGAGGGGATACTCAGGTCGCCGATCTCGTCCAAAAAGAGGGTGCCGTCGGCCGCCTCCTCGACCATCCCCTTGCGGGGGGCCTCCGCGCCGGTGAAGGCGCCGCGCAGGTGGCCGAAGAGGGTGTCGGCGAAGACCGAGTCGTCGAGGCCGGCGACGTTGACGGTGACGAGCTTCCCGCGGCAGCCGGAAAGCCGGTGGGCGGCCCGGGCCAAAAGCTCCTTCCCCACCCCGCTCTCCCCGGTGATCAGCAGCGGCTGGGGGCTTTTGGCCACCGCCTCCAGGTAGGAGAAGATCCCCAGCATCCCGCGATCGGCGGTGACGATGTCGGCGAAGACCGCGGGATGGCGAAGCTCCCCGGAGACCAGGCGGGTCGACATCTCCCGGTAGTCCCGCTGCATCTCCAGCATGCGGACCGCCCTGAGCACGCCCCCCACGATCCGGTCCTCCTCGTCGGTCTTGATGAAGTAGTCGAAGGCCCCGAGCTTCATGCAGCGGACCGCGGTCTCCAGCTGGTTCAACCCGCTCACCACGATAGAGGTGATCTCCGGGTGGCGTTCGGCGATGGTCTTCAAGAGCTCCTCGCCCGAGATGTGCGGCATGGTGAGATCGAGGAGCACCATCCCGATCCCTCCCTGGTCCAGCATCTCCATCACCTTGCGGGAATCGTCGCAGGTGACCAGGTTGGTGAGCCCGGCGACGCTTTTCAGGGTGAGCGAGAGGGAGCGGAGCCAGGTCGGCTCGTCGTCGACCAGGAGGATGCGGAAATTGGGGTAGAGGGTGGTTTCGCCGGTCATGCCGATGCCTCCTTGGCGGCGGGGAAGGTCAGGGTGACGCAGGTTCCTTCTCCCGGGGTCGATTCGAAGCTCATGCTCCCGCCGTGCTCCTTGACGATGCCGGCCGAGACCGAGAGACCGAGGCCGGTCCCGCCGGAGTCCCGCTTGGTGGTGAAGAAGGGATCGGTGAGCCGGGAGAGGTTCTCGGGGGCGATGCCGGTTCCCTGGTCCTCGACCCGCAGATCGATCCGCTTGCCGTCTGAGGAGACCCCGGTGGAAACGGTGATCCCCCGCTGCGGGTCGGGAAGCGCCTGGCAGGCGTTGAGGATGAGGTTGACCACCACCTGCTCGATCCTTTGCGCGTTCCCCACCATGGCGGGAAGGGGCTCGGTGAGCCGGACGGTGAGGTTGCCGGTAGCCTTGCGGATGGTGGGCTCCACCAGCCTGAGCGCGGTCCGCACCACCTCGTTAAGGTCCATCCCGGCCCGGTCCCCGGCGTCGTCGCGGCGGGCGAAATCCTTGAGATCGTGCACGATCCGCTTGATCCTCTTGGCCCCCTCCTGCATGCCGTCCAGGATGCGGGGGATCTCCTCCCGCATCTCCGAATAGGGTATCCCCCCCAGCGAAAAGTCGCCGTGCTCCCGGTAGTACCCCTCGAGGATCGGGGTGGTGTCCTGGTGCGCCCTTTTTAGGACCGGGATGTCGAGCAGGATGAGGCCGGTCGGGTTGTTGATCTCGTGGGCGACGCCGGAGACGAGTACCCCGAGGGCGGCCATCTTGTCCGCCTGCACGAGCTGCTGCTGGTTCAAGAGGAGCTCCTCCTGGGCGCGCAGCTTCTCGGCGACCTCGCGGGTGAGGTCGGCGGTCCTCAGCGCCACCTCGTGGTGCAGCGTGCGCGACCAGAGGGCGAAGGCGCCCAAAAGGAGCATGAGGGGAATCACCACGATGGCGGCGTACTTGACCACCATCTTCCAGTCCACGGGGGCGGGCTCCAGCACCCCCAGCCATTTCTCGTAGATCGCCTGCTGCTGGCCGGTCTTCTTGAGGATGGCGAGCCCCTCGTTGAAGCGGGAGATGAGCTCCTGGTTCCCCTTGTCCACCGCGTAGCAGTAACGCTGGCTGGCGACGTTTCTGATCACCGGCACCAGGTTGGAGAGCTTCAGCTCCCGGATGAGGTACATCCCCGGCACGATGGCCACGATGGCATAGTCGGCGTTTCCCGCCGCCACCCGGCGCAGCGCGTCGGCCGGGGTGTCGGTCAGCACCAGGTTGGCGCGGAAACGGATCCCCGCCAGGTAGTCGTGCATGATGCCGCCACGGTGGACGGCCACCGTTTTCCCCTCCAGGTCATGGAGGGTGTTGACGTTTTGGGAATCCCTGCGGGCGAAGACCGCGTGATTGACGATGGTGTGGGGGATGGAGAAATCGACCTCGGCGGCCCGTTCATCCGAATAGGACATCCCCTCCAGGACGTCCACGGTGCCGTTTTGAAGCGCGCCCCGCATCTCGGACCAGGTCCCCAGCCTGAACTGCACCTTCATCCCCATGACATCGGCGATGGCCTTGGTCAGCTCGACGTTGTAGCCGGCGGGACGTCCGTCCTTGTCCAGGTATTCGTAGGGAGGATAGTCGCGGTCGCCGCCTACCACGATCACCGAACCGGGAGGATGGCGGTAGACCTCGGTGTTGGCGGTGGCCAGGGGGGGGAAGAGAACGGCAAAAAGCGCCAGCGCCAAGGCGAAACGAAGCCAGGGGGAGGGGGTGGCTGCTCCCGGGTAGGGGGCTCGATGGCGGGACGGCAAGGGCAACGGCATGGGCTCTTTCTTCCGCAACCGGCGCGGATCTCTCCCTTCCCTTAAAGAGAGGGGCGGGGTGAGGATGGGGGTAAAAAGGATCGGCTACTTCTCCTCGTCGGGCGGGTCCTGGACGATGACACTGTCACAGATGATTTTCTTGCTGTCACGCATGTCGGAGTATTTGAAGCCGCCGCCCAGGGTAGTGGGAGAACAGACGTTGTCGGGAGAGTTGGCGTTGACCAGACAGATTGCGCAGGTGACGGTGGGATTGTCAGTCAGTTTCTCCACTTCTTCAACCATTCCCTTGCTGTGCAGATAGCAGATATGCTGTTCGTGCCTGCCGGCACAGACGCAGGTTGCTTTTTTCTCATCCATCACGTACCCCCGATCAAACAACTCAAGCGGCTCCGCCTTGAGCCAAGGTCTATGGTAGTCCTTTTCGCCGTCCCTGTCATGTTCCGCCCCTTCGGCGGAGGGCCCTCTTAGGAAAAGGGGGGCAGGGGGGGTGCCAAAGGGGGACTTAAACGGCTCCCCTTCACCGCCCTCATGGTCTCCTGACGTCGATGGTGACCTTTTGCTTCTTGAGCGCCTCCTTGAGCCGCTTGTGCGCCTGCCCGATCAGCATCTGGTGCGTCCCCTCGGAGGGCTCCCCCTCGGCGGGATGGCGCTGGAGGTAGCTTCCGTCCGGCTGCATGTCCCAGGCGGAGCGGTGGTCGGCCTCGTAGCACTGGAGGATGGAGCGGAGCTCGGCGGTCAGCTCGGGGGCGGTGACCGGGCAGAGCACCTCCACCCGCGCCTCGAGGTTGCGCTTCATGGCGTCCGCCGAGGAGATGAAGTACTCCTCCTGGCCGCCGTTTCGGAAGTAGTACAGGCGCGCGTGCTCGAGGAAGCGCCCGACGATGCTGATCACCCGGATGTTGTCGGAAAGCCCGGGGATCCCGGGCCGCAGCCGGCAGGTATCCCGGACGTAGAGATCCACCTTCACCCCCGCCATCGACGCGCGGTAGAGCGCCTTGACGGTCTCCCCGTCCTCCAGGGCGTTCATCTTGAGCTGGATGAGCCCCCCCCCGCGCTCGCGGTGCAGCGCGATCTCCCGCTCGATCTTGGACAAAAGCGCCTTCTTCAGGAACTTGGGAGCCGGCACCAGCGCGCGGTAGTGGCGGTTGGCCGAGAAGCCGGTGGTGAGGTAGTTGAAGAGCTCGGTGACGTCCTGGGCGATGGTCTCGTCGCAGGTCAATAGCCCCAAGTCGCTGTAGACGCGGGCGGTCTCGGCGTGGTAGTTGCCGGTCCCGATGTGCACGTAGCGCCTTAAGCCCTGGTAATCCTGGCGGACCACCAGGATCACCTTGCAGTGGGTCTTAAGCCCCACCACCCCGTAGGTGACGTGGATCCCCGCCTCCTCCATCATCTCCGCGAACCGGATGTTGGCCGCCTCGTCGAAGCGCGCCTTGAGCTCCACCACCACCGCCACCTGCTTGCCGTTTTGGGCCGCCTGGAGAAGGGAATCGACGATGCGGCTTTGGGCCGAGGTCCGGTAGAGGGTCATCTTGATGGCGCGCACCTTGGGATCGCCGGCCGCCTCGCGCAGGAAGCGCTCCACCGAGGTGGAGAAGGAGATGTACGGGTGCTGCAAAAGGACGGCGCCCGCCTCCCGGATGGTGTGGAAGATGTTCCGCTTGGTGAGGAGCAGCGGGTGGTCGATCGGGTGATGGGCCGGGTCGTGCAGCCGCGGGTAGTCCAGCCTGGCCAGCTCGAAGAGATCGCGCATGGCCAGCATCCCCGAGACCTCGAAGACGTCATTTTCCTCGTCGAGTTCCAGCTCAGCGGCCACCCTCCCACGGTGCACCGGGTCCATCCCCGCCTCGATCTCCAGACGGACGATGGGGGCGAAGCGCCGCTCCTTGAGCTCGGACTCGATCATCGCCATCAGGTCGTCCGCCTCCTCCTCGTCCTTCTCCGTGTTGGCGTTGCGGGTGACCCGGAAGATCTCGCAGGCAACCACGTGCATCCCGGGGAAGAGGGTGTCGAGGTTGTTCCGCATCACCTCTTCCAGCAGGATGAAATGGTCGGCCTTGCCGATCCGGATGAAGCGGGGCGAGCCGAGGCCGACCGGGACCTTGACCCGGGCGAGCGTCAGCTCGCGGGACTTCGGGTAGCGCAGGGTCACCAGGAGGTTCAGGGAGAGGTTGGAGATGAACGGGAACGGGTGCGCCGGGTCGATCGACTGGGGGGTCAAAAGGGGATAGATGTTGGTGTAGAAGTGCTCCCGGACGAGCTTCTTCTGCTTGGGGGAGAGCCCGTCGTAGCTCTCGATGACGATCCCCTTCTGCTCGAGGAGGGAGCGTACCGTCTTGAAGGCCTCCTTCGTGCGTCCGTGGATGTCGCGGATCAGGGCCTGGGACTCGAGGACCTGCTGGCGCGGCGTGCGCCCGTCCAGGGTCGGCTCGTGCATGCCGGCGCCGATCTGCTGCTTGAGGCCGCCGATCCTCTTCATCACGAACTCGTCGAGGTTGGAGCTTACGATGGCGATGAACTTGAGCCGCTCCAAGAGCGGGGTGCGGTCGTCGATCGCCTCGTGGAGCACCCGGCGGTTGAACTCCAGCCAGGTCAGCTCACGGTTGAGATACCACTGGCTGTCGGAGAGGTCGAAGGGAGATTCCGGTTCGGCGGCGGGGCCGCCCTTCTTCACCCGCGCTCCCTTCTCCTTGGCAGACTTGGGAGCGGCCGCTTTCGCCTTTCCCCCCTTGGCCGGCTTGACGGCCTTCTTCTTGGGCCCTTTACCGACAGGCAGTCTCCCTTCCGCCGCCGGTGGGAGCTTGGGCTGCGGTGGGGCCGGGGCGGCATCCCCCACCCTCTCGGGCGCATCCCCTGAGGCAATTTCGGCAGGAGCGGAGTTTCCCTCATCGCTGTTCTTGACTAGTTTCAGGATCTTGGTCTCAATCACACATCACTCCATGACACCGTTGATACCTGTAATTCTTACACTATCGGCAACGAATGGCAAGAATGCGGCGGGGGCGGCTCAGCTTGAAGGGTTAAGAGAGACCCAGCCGGGGCTCATTCATTGCGATGATCTCTCAAGGTAACACGCTGATTCAGCGCCGCTTCACCACTTCAAGGGGAGAGACCGTTGTGAGTGTAAATTGGCCGCCGGAGGCGGCGGGAGGATAGGGATCGGCATAAGAAAAGCCCCTGCCGAACTCGCGTGAATGCTCGTTCGACAGGGGCAGTAGTCGGGGAAGCGGAAGGGGGTGGATCAGCGCTGGCGCCTGCCACCTTCGGTGCCGCCGGGGAACTTCTTGGCGGCCCGTTTCCTCAGGATCCTCATCACCTCGGTGGCACTCCACTCCTTCTCTTCCCGTCTCCGTTCCATGATCAGTATGATGGGGTCCGTCCTTCTCTTGAGCTCGTCCTCGTCCATGGCTTCCTCCCGCGGCCGGAAAACCCGGCCGTCCTCAGGATCCCGGTTCGCTTACGGGGGGGGTACCACTTCATTATACCGGGCTCATACACGGAGACAACGCCCCAGCTAGGCTCCCCCTCCCAGCACCTTGTAGAGGGTGACCAGGTTGGAGAGCCGCGAGAGCCTCAGGCTGACCAGCCCCTGTTCGGCGGAGTACATGGAACGCTCGGCATCGAGCACCGAGAGGTAGTTGTCGACGCCCCCCTGGTAACGGGTCTCGGAGAGCCGGTAGCTGTCGGTGCTGGAGTTGACCAGCGCCTGCTGGGCGGTGAGCTGGTCGCCGATGGTCCCGTACTGGGCCAGGGCGTCGGAGACCTCCCGGAAGGCGACCTGGATGGTGCGCTGGTACTGGTTGACCGAGATGTCCCGGTCCACCTCGGCGATCTTCAGGTTCGCCTTGTTGAGCCCGGCGTTGAAGATCGGGACGGTGACCTGCGGCAGGAACTGCCAGGCGCCGGCACCGCCGGTGAAGAGCCCGGTCAGCGAGTCGCTGGCGAGCCCCCCCTGGCCGGTCAGGGTGATGCGGGGGAAGAAGGCGGCGCGGGCCGCCCCGATGTTGGCGTTGGCCCCCTGCAGGAGATTCTCGGCCTGGAGGATGTCCGGGCGCCGGGTGAGCACCTCGGAGGGAACCCCGGCGGAGATCTCCTTCAGTACGGTCACCTCGCTAAGCCCCGCCGGCAGGAGCTCCGGAGCGACCGGGGCCCCCACCACCAGCTGGAGGGCGTTCAAGTCGGTGGCGATCTGGCCGGTGTAGCGGGCCACGTCAACCCGGGCCGATTCGACCGTGGTGGCGGCGCGGGCCAGGTCGAGTCCGGTGGCCACCCCGAGGTCGAAGCGGCTCTTGGTGATCTTGTAGGAGTCGACCTGGGCCACCAGGGTTTCCTGGGCGATCTTCAGCCTTTCCTTGTCGGCGGCGTAGTTCAGGTAGTCGTTGGCCACCTCCGCCACCAGGCTGATCTGCACGGCCCGGCGGGCCTGCTCGGTGGCGAGGTACTGTTCGAGCGCCTGGTCCTTCAAGCTTTGGATGCGCCCGAAGAAGTCGAGCTCATAGGAGCTCACCCCGACGCCGAGGGTCCAGACCTGGCTGGTCACCGCGTTCCCGGAGCTGGTGAGGCTCCCCGGGGTGCGCTGGGCCTGGTAGGAGGCGACCCCGTTGACGGCCGGGAACTGCCCGGAGCGCTGGACCTGGTAAAGCGCCTGGGCCCGCTCGATGTTGAGCGCCGCCGTCCTCAGGTCGCGGTTGTTCGCGAGCGCCAGGTCGATGATCTTTCTGAGGTTGCCGTCGACGAAGAAATCCTTCCAGGCGAGGTCCGAGAGGATCACCCCGTTTGGCGAGGTCCCCTTGTAGGCCGTTCCCGTCGGCCAGGCGGCCGGAACCGGCGCCTCGGGTCTGTTGTATTTGGGTGCCATGCTGGCGCACCCCGAGAAGGAGAGGACGGCGGCCAAAAGCAGGCCGCCTCTCAGGAAGTTACGGTTCATATCAGACCACCTCCGTAGCAGCGTCGGTCTCTTTACCCGCGCCGCCATGCCCCGATCCTTCCGAGGCAGGGTGAGGCTTCCTCGCGAATACCCGGGAGACCAGCACGAAGAAGAACGGGATGAAGATCAGGTCGATGAAGGTCGCCGACAAGAGGCCGCCGGTCACCGCGGTGCCGATGGCGTTCTGGGCGCCGGCGCCGGCCCCCTTGGTGAGGGCGAGCGGCAGGGTACCGAAGAAGAAGGCCAGCGAGGTCATGATGACCGGGCGGAGCCTGATCTTCACCGCGGTGAGGGTCGCCTCCACGAGCCCCAGGCCATGATGCATCTGGTCCTTGATGAACTGGATGATCAGGATGGCGTTCTTGGTGGAGAGGCCGACCGTGGTCAAGAGACCGATCTGCAGGTAGACGTCGTTCGGAAGCATGCGGAGCTTGACGGCGGTGACCGCGCCGACCAGGCCGAGCGGGAGCATCAACAGGTTGACGAACGGGATGGTCCAGCTCTCGTAGAGGGCCGCCACGCTCAGGAAGACGACGATGAGCGAGATGGCGTAGAGGGCCGGTGCCTGGGCACCCGCGTTCTTCTCCTCGTAGGAGAGGTTGGTCCACTCGTAGCCGATCCCGGGCGGGAGCTGGGCGGCCATCTTCTCCATCTCGGCCATCGCCTCGCCGGTACTCACCCCGGGAGCCGCCTGGCCCATGACCTCGACCGACGGGATGCCGTTGTAGCGCTCCAGGCGCGGTGAGCCGTACTGCCACTTGGCGTTGGCGAAGGCCGAGAAGGGAACCATGTCGCCGGTCTTGTTGCGGACGTACCAGCGGTTGATGTCGTCCGGGACCATCCTGAAGCGGGCGTCGGACTGCAGGTAGACCTTCTTCACGCGGCCGTTCTGGATGAAGTCGTTGACGTACGAGCTACCCCAGGCGGTGGAGAGGAGGCTGTTGGCCTCGTCCAGGGAGACCCCGAGGGCTCCGGCGCGGGCGTCGTCGATGTCGAGCTTGAACTGGGGGGAGTCGTCCTGGCCGTTGGGGCGCACCGCCACCAGTTTCTTGTTCTTCATGGCCATGCCGAGGAGCTGGTTACGCGCCTCCATGAGCTTCGCGTGGCCTAAGCCCCCGCGGTCCTGCAGCTGGAAGTCGAAGCCGTTGGCCTGGCCGAGCTCGACCACCGCGGGAGGCGGGAAGGCGAAGGCGAGACCATCTTTGAACTTCCCGAAGGCCCCCATGGCGCGGCCGACGATGGCCTTCACCCTCTTGTCGGGGGTCTTGCGCTCCTTCCAGTCCTTGAGCTTCACGAAGGCGAGCCCCATGTTCTGGCCGCGGCCGGCGAAGCTGATACCGGCGACGGTGAGCACCGAGTCCACGGTGTCCTTCTCCTTGGTCTCGAAGTAGTGCTGGAGATCGGTCAGCGTGTTCATGGTGCGCTCCATGGTGGCGCCCGGAGGGAGCTGCACCATGCAGTAGAAGAAGCCCTGGTCCTCGTCCGGGAGGAAGGAGGAGGGGAGGTGCAGGAAGAGGAACGCCATGCAGGCCACCACCGCGCCGTAGGAGACCAGGTAGCGGATCGGCTTGCCGAAGGAGCGGCCGACGATCCCCTCGTACTTGCCGCGGCAGAAGTCGAAGACGCCGTTGAACCGGCGGAAGAAGCCGGCGAACCAGCCGTACTCGCCCGGCTGGTGCCCCTTGGGAACCGGCTTCAAAAGCGTGGCGCAAAGCGCCGGGGTGAGGGTCATGGCGACCGTCACCGACAGGATCATGGCCGAGATGATGGTGACCGAGAACTGGCGGTAGATGACGCCGGTGGAGCCGCCGAAGAAGGCCATCGGGAGGAAGACGGCGGTGAGGACGGTCACGATCCCCCAGAGAGCGGAGGTGATCTGGTCCATCGACTTGATGGTCGCTTCCTTGGGTGGGAGCCCCTCCTCGGTCATGATCCTTTCCACGTTCTCGACCACGACGATGGCGTCGTCGACCAATAGGCCGATGACGATGACCAGGGCGAACATGGTCAGGGTGTTGATCGAGAAGCCGCCCGCCTTGAGGACGCCGAAGGTACCGAGCAAGACGACCGGCACCGCGATGGTCGGGATGAGGGTGGCGCGGATGTTCTGGAGGAAGAGGAACATGATCAAAAAGACCAGGATGACCGCCTCGACCAGGGTGTGTACCACCTCCTCGAGGGAGATCTTCACGAACGGGGTGGTGTCGTACGGGTAGACCACCTTGACGTTCTGCGGGAAGTACCGGGAAAGCTCGTCCATCTTGGACTTGATCCGGTTCGCGGTATCGAGCGCGTTAGCACCGGCCGCCAGGCGGATCGCCATGGCGCCGACCGGTTTCCCCTTGTAGAAGGACTGGATGTCGTAGTTCTCGGTGCCGATCTTGCACTCGGCCACCTCTTTGAGCCTGACGACCGAGCCGTCCGGGTTGGTGCGCACCACGATCTCCCCGAACTGCTCGGGGGTCTGCAAAAGGGTCCTCGCGGTGATGGTGGCGTTCAGCTGCTGCCCGGTCATGGCGGGGATGCCGCCGAACTGGCCGGCGGAGACCTGGGCGTTCTGGGCGGTGACCGCGGCGGCGACGTCGGCGTTGGTCAGGTGGTAGCTGTTGAGCTTGTCCGGGTTCATCCAGATGCGCATGGCGTTCTGGGCGCCGAAGATCTGCAGCTCGCCGACCCCTTCCAGGCGGCTCACGATGTCCTGGACGTTGGAGACCAGGTAGTCGGTGAGGGCGTTACGGTCGAGGGCGCCGTCCTCGGAGACCAGGCCGACGATGATCAGGTAGTTCCTGGTGGATTTCACCACCTGGATCCCCTGCTTCTGCACGATCTGCGGCAGGAGAGGGGTGGCCAGCTGGAGCTTGTTCTGGACCTGGACCTGGGCGATGTTCGGATCGGTGCCGGCCTTGAAGGTCAGGTTGATGGCCACTGCGCCGGACGAATCCGAGGAGGAGGACATGTAGATCAGGTTGTCGATGCCGTTTAGCTTCTGCTCGACGACCTGGGTCACGGTATCCTGCACGGTCTGGGCCGAGGCGCCGGGGTAGACGGCGTTGATGGTGATCTGGGGAGGCGCGATCGGGGGGTACTGGGAGACCGGCAGGGTTTTCACCGCCAAAAGGCCCACCAGCATGATCATGATCGCGATAACCCAGGCGAAGATCGGGCGGTTGATAAAGAAACGAGGCATCTGCAAGCTCCTTGATTGGATGCGAGAGCGAAAGTCTTGGGGTCAATCCCCCCATCCTCACCCCACCCTCCAGTTGATGGGAGGGAGAGTGCGGTAAATCCCCTCGCCCCTTTAGGGGAGAGGGGCAGGGGTGAGGGAGGTTTTAAAAGCTACCCTCACCCGGCCTTCGGCCACCCTCTCCCCTGAAGGGGCGAGGGGATAGGACCGGGTGAGGACGGGGTTGGCTACCGATTATTTCTTGGCCTGGGCGGCCGGCAGGGAACCCGGGGCGGCCGCGCCGCCGGCCTGGGCACCTGCCTGGGCGGCGCCCGGCTGTCCGGGAGCGCCCATGGCGGCAGCGCTCTTCGGCACGAAGGGGACCGCCTTGACGGTGGTGCCGGGGCGCCCTTTCTGCTGCCCCTCCACGATCACCTTCTCGCCCGGCTTGAGGCCATCGTCCACCAGCCACTTGTCGCCCACCGCGCGGGAGACCTTGAGCGGGCGGGGCGCCACCTTGCTGTCCGCGCCGACCACGAGAGCAACCGCGTTCCCCATCTGGTCGCGGGAGACCGCCTGCTGCGGCAGCAGGATGGCGTTGGAGACCACCCCTTCCTCGATCTGGGCCCTTACGTACATCCCGGGGAGGAGCTGGTTTTTCGGGTTGGGGAAGACGGTGCGCAGGGTGACCGAGCCGGTCCCCTGGTCGACGGTCACGTCGGAGAACTTGAGCGCGCCATCGAGCGGATAGCGGCTGCCGTCCTCGAGGAGGAGCTTGACCTTGGTCTGGGCGCCCCCCTTCTGGAGCTTGCCGGTCGCCAGCGCCTGCCGCATCCGCAACAGGTCGGAGGTCGACTGGGTCACGTCCACGTAGACCGGATCGAGCTTCTGGATGGTGGCGAGCGCGGTGGCCTGGCTCGCGGTCACCAGGGAGCCGGTGGTCACCGAGGAGCGGCCGATGCGGCCGGCGATCGGGGCGGTCACCTTGGTGTAGTTAAGGTTGATGCTCGCGGTCTGCAGGTTGGCCTTGGCGGCCTCGACCTCGGCCTCGGCGGTCTTCACCGCGGCGGCCGCGTCGTCGTAATCCTGCTTGCTGACCGCGTTGGTGGCGACCAGCTGGCGGTAGCGATCCGCCTTCAGCTTGAGCGGGATGAGGTTGGCCTCGGCCTTGCCGACCGCCGCCTTGGCGCTCGCGTAGGCCGCCTGGTAGGGGGCGGGATCGATCTGGTAGAGGACTTCGCCGGCCCTGACGTCCGCACCCTCGGTGAAGAGGCGTTTCTGGATGATGCCGTTCACCTGGGGACGCACCTCGGCCACCAGGTAGGCGGAGGTCCGTCCGGGAAGCTCGGTGGTGAGGGATACGGTCTGCGGCTGGACCTCCACCACGGAGACCTCGGGGGGGCCGCTCGGCGGAGGAGCGGCTGCAGTCGCGCCCTGCTTGCCGCAGCCGCTGGTCAGCAGGGCCAAGGTCGCCAGCACCGCCCCAAGATAGCCGAATTTGTTCCACTTTTGCATGCTACACCTCATCCTTTGATGAAAATGGTAATGCCCGGCCGTAGAGGGCCGGGCGTACAGGGTTACGGGATCATTTTTTCCGCGGATAGAAACAGACCGCGATGATCAGAATCCAGGTGATCGCCACCGCTACCGGCAGCAGTTTGACCAGCATCGACAGGTTCCTTTCTTAGATGGCTACCGCTTTCCAGCAGCCGTCGATGGCCTCTTCCAGCATTTCGTCGTCGACGGCGATGAAGCCAAGGTTGTGGTCGCGGCAGATGTAAATGAGCGGGCCGAGGGCCAAGGCGATCAGCACCGGGGTCGGAAGGTCCCGGACCGCCTTGATCTCCTGGGCCTCGAGGAAGATGTCCCGGCAGAGGTTGCTCTGCTTGCCGAGCAGCATCTCCTTACGGAAGGCGACGCCGTAGGGAGAGTTGTGGAACTGTTCCACGAAGCGGAACTCCCTGGGGGACGAGCTCCACCATTTGAACAGCACCCGCGCCAGGTGGAAGAACTTCTCCTTCGGGGTCCCGTCCTCGGGGTATCCCTCCAGCGCCCTTCTGCGGAGGCGGTCGTCGAGGTCGCTGTAGGTCGCGCCGATGAGGGCGTCCTTGTTTTCGAAGTAGCGGTAGATGGTTCCCGCCGCCACTCCGGCCCGTTCGGCGACCATGGCCATCGGGGCGCCGTGGAAGCCGTTCTCGCTGACCAGTTCCACCGTCGCCCTGATGATGGCCGCCCTTTTTTCGCTGCAATCCATGCCGCACCCAACCATCGGTGTCTACCCCACTGAATGAACGTTCATTCTTAGATATGCTTTTGCGCCGAGCATGTCAATCATTAAAATGTGAAAGTTGACTAAAAAGGTGGGGGCCAATCGAAACGGGGAGTTGCGGAGGAGTACCCCCTCTCCCCGGTGGGAGCGAAGGGGATACCGTATACCCTCGTCCCCCCTGGGGGAGAGGGTGGCCGAAGGTCGGGTGAGGGTAGATTCAAAGGTTGCGAGGGTATGGCTCGTGAGGCGGAGGTCGTCTTACCCGCCGGTGACGCGCTCGATGATCCGTAAAATGTCGGAGGCGAGGTACGGCTTCTTGAGGCAGTCGGCGAAGCCGAAGTTCTTCCATTCGGAGAGGGCAAGGTCGTTCGAATAGCCGGTCGAGACGATCAGGCGGGCGCTGCCGTCCAGCTCGAGGAGCCTCGCGGCCGCCTCCTTCCCCCCCATCCCGCCCGGTATGGTCAGGTCGAGGATCACCGCCGAGTACCCCTCCCCCTCCTCCAGGGCCTGGCGGTACAGGGCGATGGCCTCCTCCCCGTTGACGCAGGTCTCCACCGCATATCCAAAGCGGCTCAAGAGGTCGGCAGCGAACCGGCAGATCATCTCCTCGTCGTCCATCACCAGGACCCTCCCGGTCCGGGCCCGCTCGAAGAGGGGCTCCGGAGGGAGGGTGGGGCCCTCCAGGGGGGGCTCGCCGGAAGCCGGCAGGACCACCGTGAAGGTCGTGCCGCTGCCGGGAGTGGAGGCGACCAGGATGGCCCCCCCGTGCCGGGAGACGATGGAGTGGGTGGAGGCGAGCCCGAGCCCGGAGCCCCCCGACTTGGTGGTGAAGTAGGGGTCGAAGATCTTGTTGAGGTCGGCCGGGGAGATCCCCACCCCCTGGTCGCTGAAGCGAAGCTTGACGTACTCCCCCGCGGCAAGGTTGTAACCGTTCCCCTCCTCGAGGCTCAGGAGATCCCCCTGGACGGTCAGGGTCCCGCTCACCGGCATGGCGTGCACCGCATTGATGATGATGTTGTTGAACGCCTGGCTCAACTGCCCGGGGTCGGCCTCGATGGTGGGCAGTGAGGGGGGGATCTGCAGCTCCGCCTGGACGTGGCTCCCCCGCAGCGAAAGGGAGAGCGATTCCGCGATGATGTCGCCGACCCGGACCGGCTGCTTCATCGGCTCTCCCTTCTTGGCGAAGGTCAGCAGCTGCTTGGCCAGTTCGGCGGCCCGCAGCGACGCCTTTTCCGCCTGCTCGAGGCACTCCTGCACCTTGGTTTCCGGCTCCATCAGGGCCCGGGCGAAGGATACGTTCCCCATGATGGAGGTGAGGATGTTGTTGAAGTCGTGGGCGATCCCCCCGGCCAGCACCCCCAGGGACTCGAGCTTCTGGACCTTGAGCAGCTGGTCCTGGAGCATCTCCCGCTCGGTGATGTCGGTGAAGAGCTCGATGGTGCGGCCGAGCACACTTTGGGTGTTGACCAGCACGTGCTTGCACGAGCCGTCCCGGCAGGTGATCTTCAGCTCGCGGGCCCGCGCCCGGCGGTGGGGGGAGCCGTTCTCCCGGCGCCCTTCATCGCCGCCGTTGGGCGCGCCCTCGTCGGCACCCCCCTGGTACCCGATCGGGTACCAGTCCTTCAGGCGCGGATGGTCTTCCGGTCCGTAGCCGAACGCCTTGCGGAACGAGTGGTTCACGTACTCGATCCTCCCGTCCTCGCCGTACCACCAGACGCCGGCCGGCATGGAGTCGAGCAGGGACTTGAGGGTCCTCTCGTTCTCGGCCAGCGAATCCTCGGCCCGCTTCCGGTCCTCGAGCTCGCGGGTGAGGGAGGTGATGATCACCCAGAAAATGAGGGAGAAGGCGAGGAGGCTGAACCCGAAACCCGAGGTCAGGTCGATGATGCGGTCCTGCCGGGTCTGGAAAGGGACCACCATCTCCGGGTAGTGATACTGCAAAAGGACCAGGGCGCAGTAGTCGGCCACCATCAAAAGGAGCAGGCCGTGGCGGCGCCCTCCCTTGAAAAAGGTCAGCGGGTAGAGGGCGGCGGCGAAGAAATAGAAGGCGATGCTCCCCGCGTCCCCCGCGTTGAACACCCAGCAGCCGTTGAGGACCGCCAGGGTCAGCCAGAAATTGGTGACGATGAAATGACGCCCGCGCAGGGAAAGCTCGTAGAGCCCGAAGGTGATCACGGCATAGACCGCGATGATCTCGTTGAGCTCAACGGGGAGGTCGAGAATGATATTGATGGGGAGGATGATGAAGAGGCAGAGGTTGGCGGTGGTCAAAGTGACCAGACGGAATAGATGAACCTCGAGGGAAATTTCCTGTCCCTTGACAACGAAGTCCCACAGGTTTTGAAAGAGTCTGTCCATTCCGCCTCGGTGCCGGCAGGCCCGGCGCATCACAGTGTCCACGGGGGCGGTGAGAGCGGGATGAGCGCGCGGCGAGGTGGGCTCAGCCAGCCGGGAACACGATTAAATCAATGATTTCCCGCGGAACATACCATAACGGTCAAGGAGTTGTCATCTCCAATTTAGGGAACCGAGCCCTCGACCGATAACCTGCTGATCTCATTTACCGTATCCGGAAAAGGGAAACTCCGATCAGAACGAACGTTCGCGACAAAGGAGAGAAAGCATCCGGAGGTAATCTTCGGGAAGGTCCATGTCGAGGAGGATGCCGGGGTCGTCGACCTCCACCTCTCTCACCAGGGGAAGGTGACGCCCGATCACCTCCCGCAAGATCTGCTCCTCAGGGCGATCAGCTGGGCCACCACGCTCACCGCGATCTCCTCCGGCGTGTGCGCCCCGATATCGATCCCCACCGGGGTCACCACCCGCTCCCGCTCCTCGGGAGCGACCCCCTCGTCGGCCAGGGTCTGGAAAAGGAGCTCACGCTTGCGCCGGCTCCCCAGAAGGCCGATGAAGCCGGCCTCGGTCCCCAGGCAGAGCCGGACGACCTCGAAGTCCTGGCTAATGGCTGGGGGTGGCGATCAGCAGGTAGCTCCCCCTGCCGACCGGCAGCGAGGCAAGGGCGTCACCGGCCGCCGCGCAGATCACCCGCTCGGCCCCGGGAAGGAGCACGGCCGTGGCCCGCTCGGGGCGCTCGTCCACCACCAGCACACGGAAGCCGCAGCGGGAGGCAAGTTCGGCCACCGCCTTCCCCACATGCCCCGCGCCGAAGATGACGAGCTCCCCCCTCATTCCCTGGGGCTCGACGAAGACGCTCATCCTCCCCCCGCCGAACCGAGCAGGGTTCCGTCCCGGCGCACCAGCATCTTGGCCCCCGCCTTGCGCGGGGAAGAGCCGCGGTGGGAAACGACGGTGGCGACGGAAAAGGGCTCCCCCCTGCGGGTGAGCGCCACCACCTCCTCGTACAGCTCCAGATCGGTCATCGCCCCCTCCCCTGGCGGCTTTTTTATGCTGGGGGAATCACGCCAGCGCCTCGCGCAGCTTCTCGGCCAGCGCCCCCATGTTGAACGGTTTCTGGATGAAGTGCCCGCGCCCCTCCCCGCACCCCTGGGGGGAGATGAAGTCGGCGGCGTAGCCCGACATGAAGAGGATCCGGACCCCCGGGCGGCAGGCCTCGACCGCCTCGGCGAGCGCCCGGCCGTTCATCCCCGGCATGATCACGTCGGTCATCAAGAGGTCGATGGTCCCCCCGTGTCCGGCCGCCACCTGCAGGGCCTCGTCCGGCGAGGAGGCGGTCAGCACCCGGTACCCCAGCATCTTCAGGAGCACGGTAGCCATCTGCAGGATGCCGGCCTCGTCCTCCACCACGAGGACCGTCTCGTTTCCCCCCGTGATGCCGGCCGCCGGCGCGCTCTCCTTGGGAACCGCCGGCTCCGGGTGGCGCGGGAGGTAGATCCTGAAGACCGCCCCCTCGCCCGGCGCGCTCTCCACCTCGAGGAAGCCGCCGTTTTGCTTCACCGCCCCGAAGACGGTGGAAAGGCCGAGGCCGGTCCCCTTGCCGATCCCCTTGGTGGTGAAGAACGGCTCGAAGACCTGGGAAAGGGTCTCCGGGTCCATCCCGTGCCCGTTGTCGGCCACCGACAGCCGCACGTACTCTCCCGGCAGGGAGTCGAGGTGCTCCGCGCAGTAGGCCTCGTCCAGGACGCAGTTGGCGGTCTCGATGGTGATGGTCCCTCCGCTCTCCAGGGCGTCCCGGGCGTTCACGCAGAGGTTGGCCACGATCTGGTCCAGCTGGGAGCCGTCGGCCTTGACCGGCCAGATCCCCTCCCCCGGGTGCCAGCTCAGGGTGACGTCCTCCCCGATCAGCCGCTTGAGCATCTTCAGCATCCCGGTGACGGTATCGTTGAGATCGACCACCTTGGGGGCGATCGGCTGCCGGCGCGCGAAGGCCAAAAGCTGGCGGGTCAGCTCCGCCGAGCGCTGGGCGGCCTGGACGATCTCCTGGAGGGCGCCAAAGACCGGGTGGCCGGGGTCCAGCTGCAAGAGTCCGAGCTCCGCGTAGCCGAGGATCACCCCGAGCATGTTGTTGAAGTCGTGGGCCACCCCGCCGGCGAGCCTCCCCACCGATTCCATCTTGCGCGCCTGCTGCAGCTGGGTCTCCAGGGCGAGCCGCTCCTCCTCGGCCCTTTTCCGGTCGGTGATGTCGGTGGAGATCCCGCAGACCGCGTAGGTCTCGCCGGAGATCTTCTTGAGCGGGAACTTGACCGAGATGTAGAGCCGGCGTCCCCCGTCGGTCGGGAGCCACTCCTCGAAACTCGCGGGGACCCCATCGGCCAGGACCCGCCGGTCGTTGCCGGCAAGGAGCGAGGCCACCTCGAACGGGAAGATGTCGAAGTCCGTTCTCCCGAGGGGATCGGTCACTTTCGGGGGCATCAGCTCGCGGCAGAGCCGATTGGCCAGGAGATACCGGCCCTCGGGGTCTTTCATGTAGATGATGGCGGCGGCGTTGTCGGTGATGGCCCGCAGGGTCTCCTCGCTCTCCAAAAGAGCCTGCTCCGCCCGCTTTCTCAAGAGCGCCTCCCCCACGTGCTCGGCCACGTCCTCCAAAAGGGAGATCTCCTCCCGGATGAAGCACCCCTTCCGCTTGGCCCCCATCTGGAGGACGCCGACGATCTCCCCCTTGGCCCGGATGGGAACCAGCGCCATGGAGACGTACCCGTGCCGCCGGCACTCGTTGCGGGGGCAGTAGCGGCGGTCCTCCGCCGGGGATGAGTCGAGCTCGGAGAAGGAGTCGTTGGACCAGGCACTCCCGCGCGGGGTGAAGACCGCCTGCCCGGGGTCGGTGCGTCCGGAAGCCACCACCCCGCAGGTGCATTCCAGCCTGAGGCCGCCGGAGGGGTCGCGGACCGGGGAAGAGTGCCCGACGAGCGAGCGTTCGCGTTCCAGGAAATCGGCGCTGTACCCGTCGGAGCGGATGATGGGGAAGTCCTCCCCCTCCCTGAGGCGCACCGCCACCGCATCGACCCCGGTCATCGACTTCACCAGCGAGAGGGTCTCGGCGAGGATGTCCTCGAGGAGGGCCGGGGTATCGAGGGCGAGCATGATCCGGTGGCTCATGGCCCGGTAGGACTCCACGAGCTTCCTGGTGGTGACGTTGCGCACGAAGATGACGGTCACCCCGCCCCCCTCGGTGAGGTAACGGGCGGAGAGCTCGACGTCGAAGGTGGTGCCGTCCTTGCGGCGGTGCCGCCCCTCCAGTTCGGCCTGTCCGGTGGCGGCCACCTGTTGGGAGAGCCGCTCGAGCTCCTCGGAGGAGCGCTCGGAGAGGTCGTGGATCCTCATGGTCAAGAGTTCGCCGTCAGAGAAGCCGCTCATCCGGCAGTAGGCGTCGTTGACGTCGAGGATCCTCCCGGCGCGGTCGCAGCGGAGGATGCCGTCGCGGGCCGACTGGAGGATGGAGTTCAGCAGCTCCTCCCGCTCCCGCAACTGGGCGGTCCGCTCCTCGACCTTGCGCTCCACCGACTGGTTCGCCTCGACCAGGGAGCGCTGGGACTGGCGGAGCTCCCGGAACATGGTTTCGAAGGGGCGCCGGACCCCGCAGACGAAGATGGCGCGGTAGATCAGGTAGTAGGCGGCCAGCTTCAGGTAGTGCCCGGCCATGTTGGCGTGGTCGGAGACCCCGACGTAGCGGGTGAAGGCGATCTCGGAGAGGATGGTGCAGAGGACGGAGGCCATGATGAGGCGGAAGGTGGTCGGGCTTAGCCGGGAACGGATCCTCCAAAGGAGCGGGAGCGTGAAAAAAAGCACCAGGGAGATCGCGTACTCGGAGCCGATCTTGAAGCGGGTGAGCCCGCTCCCTTCCCGGTAGCAGTCGGGGAAGTCCCCGTGGAAGATCGCCCACAAAAGGGCGAGGGCCGAAAACGCGTATCCCCCCATCACGACCGGCAGCCGCGGCTTTTTCCCGATCAGCAGGGGGGCCGCCAGGAACGAGGTGGCCTGGAGGGCGCGGGCGGCGACCCAGAGCTGGGTCGGGAGGTTGGCGTCGTAGCCGGGAAAGACGTTCATCCCGCGGTAGGCCAGGGTATGGTGGAGATCGATGGCGCCGGCGGCGGCGAAGCCGGTGCAGATCACCATCAGGTAGCCGTTCTCCAGCCGTTCGCGGGTGTTCCAGACCAGGATGGTGGTGGTGAGGGCGAGCGATATGCTGGCGAATTCGACCAGCGAGTGGAAGAGGAGATAGGAGTAGCGGGCGGAGAGGAAGAGCCCGGCGGCCACGGCAACGGCCGCGGCCAGGAAGCGAGCGGCACCGACCTTTCCCATGACGTCGTCCTCGGCAGGCAAGATGGGAGGAGGTCCCTCGGGACGGTTTATGTCGGCTCCGCTTCGGTTCATGGCAACTCCGACGAAGGGGCAGGATCTGTACGCGCAGACGGCAAAGGATGCGGGAATCCTTACTGTATCGGCACGTCCAGAGTTAATCTTTTAACACAAATATCACTAAAGAAAACTAAGTTTATTCCTGTGATGTCAAAATCTTATCCAGTGGCGGGAAGGGCTTGAGAGTACCGGGAAGGTGAGGTGGCGGGCGAAACTCATTCCAGCGACTTGTGGAAACGGAGCACGCTCACCGAGAGCATGAAGATCCCGATGGCGGCCATCCCCGCCATCTGCGGCCAGAGCACGTCGAGCCCCACCCCCTTCAGGTAGACGCTCCTCAGCACGGTCTGGAAATAGCGCATCGGGTTCAACAGGGTGAGGTACTGCAGGAAGGTCGGCATGCTGCTGATGGGGGAGCCGAACCCGGAGAAGATGATGGCGGGCATGATGAAGAAGAAGCTGGTCACCATCGCCTGCTGCTGGGTCGCCGAGACCGTGGAGATGAAGAGGCCGATCCCGAGCGCCCCCAGAAGAAAGAGGACGGTGCCGAGGGCGAGCACCCAGACGCTTCCCCGCAGCGGCACCTTGAACCAGAGGGTCCCCACCGCGGAGATCAGGGTGGCGTCCAGGCCGCCGATCAGGAAGAAGGGGATGGTCTTTCCGAGGATAAACTCGCTTCGACGGATCGGGGTCACCATGATCTGCTCCAGGGTCCCGATCTCCCGCTCCCGGACCACCGAGACCGCGGTGAGGGTCATCACGATGACCAGCATGAGGTTGCCGATCACCCCCGGGACGAAGAACCACTGGCTCGACATGTCGGTGTTGTACCAGGGGCGCTTCTCGAGGACGATGGTGGGCAGCCGCCCCGCGGAGAGGGGTGCCGTCCGGGCGAGGGAGGCGAGCTGGTAGCCGCGGGCATAGGAGCCCGCCACCTCGTTGAGGTAGCCAAGCCCCACCAGCGCGGTGTTGGAGTTGCTGGCGTCCACGATGACCTGGAGGTGAGCGGTCTCCCCCTTCCCGAGCAGGCGGGCGAAGCCGGCATCGATCTCGACCGCCATGGTCACCTCCCCCCGGTCGATGAGGGTGGCGACCTGGCGGCGGTCGGTGAGCCGGTGGCGGACGTCGAAGTAGCGGCTCCCCTCGAAGCGGGAGATGAGCTCGCGGGAGGCCTGGCTCTGGTCGTAGTCGAGCACCGCCATCGGGACGTGCTTGATCTCGAGCGTGGCGGCGTAGCCGAAGACCACCATCTGGATCACCGGGGGTCCCAAAAGCAGGAAGCGGGTCCGCTTGTCCCTCAGGACCTGGATGAATTCCTTGACCAGCATGTGGCGCAGGCGGCTCAGCATGGCGTGCATCTAATCGATCCTCTTCTTGAAGGCCCGGGTGGCCAAGGCAGTGAGCACCACGGCGAAAAGGGCGAGCCCGGCCACGTCCTGCCACATCAGGGAGAGCGGCGTCCCCTTCAGAAAGACGTTACGCAGGATGAACATGAAGTAGCGGGCCGGGACGAGATGGGTGACCAGCTGGACTGCGGCCGGCATCTGGTCGATCGGGTAGATGAAGCCGGAGAGGAGAAAGGCCGGGAGAAAGGTCGCCACCAGGGCCAGCTGGCTGGCCGCCATCTGGTTCTTCCCGACCACGGAGAGGAAGTACCCCATGGAGAGGACCACCAGGATGAAGAGGACGGTGGAAAAGAGGAAGATCCAGAGCTGGCTCCGGAAGGGAACGCCGAACCACCAGACCCCGAGGGCCGCGCAGAGGCAGGTGTCGAAAAGGCCGATCACGAGGTAGGGGGCGAGCTTGCCGAGCATGATCTCCATTCTGGTCACCGGGGTGGAGACCAGCTGCTCCATGGTCCCCCGCTCCCACTCGCGGGCGATGGTGAGCGAGGTGAGGAAGGTCCCCACCACCGCCATCACCATGGCCACCACGCCGGGGACGATGGTCGCCATGCTCTCCAGGTTCTCGTTGTACCAGGTGCGGGCGTCGAGGCTCAGCGGGGGGGCCACGGAGGACTGTCCCCGCCGCCTGAGCCAGGCGACCTGGAGCCCCTGGGCGTAGGAGGAGACCACCGCCTCGCTGTAGCTCATCCCGAGGTTGGCCGAGTTGCTGTCGGTGCCGTTCACGATGGCCTGGATGCTGACCGGCTGGCCCGCCGCGAGCTTCGCGGAGAAGTCGAAGGGGACCACCACCGCCATCTGGCAGTCGCCGCGGTCGATCGCCTCCACCACCTCCCGGTAGCTATCCACCGTCTTCACCACCTCGAAGTACTCCGAGGCCTGGAAAAGCTTGAGGAAATCCTGGCTCTGCTGGCTTTTCTCCTGGTCGAGGAGGTAGACCGGGATGTGCTTGGTGTCGAAGCTCACCCCGTAGCCGAAGGCGAACATCATGATGACCGGCATGGCGATCACGATGGCGATCGAGCGGGCGTCGCGCTTGATCTGGATGATCTCCTTGATCGCCATGGCCAGGAAGCGGTCCAGGTTCATGGCGTCCTCCCGGGCCGGGGGGTGGTGAGCGAGACGAAGACGTCCTCGAGGCTCGGGCGGATCCGCTCGACCTTGACGGCGGCGATACCCTCGCGGGCGAGGAGCTCCTGCACCTTGGGCGCCGCCTCACCCGCGTTCTCCACCACCAGGTGGAGGGCGTTACCGAAGATGGCCGCGTCCTCGAGGAAGGGGGCGGCCCCCAATAGCTCCAGGGCCCGGCCGACCTTTTCGCACTCGACCAGCAAAAGCTCGCCCGACATGGAGTTCTCCTTGAGCTCCAGCGGGCTTCCCGAGGCGACGATCTTCCCCCGGTAGATGAGCACCAGCCGGTTGCAGTACTCCGCCTCGTCCATGTAGTGGGTGGTCACGAAGACGGTCACCCCCTCAGCGGCCATCTGGTGGATGAGCTCCCAGAACTGGCGCCGGGACATGGGGTCCACCCCGGAGGTCGGCTCGTCCAGGAAAACCACCGGCGGGCGGTGCAGGACGGCGCAGCCCAGGGCGAGGCGCTGTTTCCAACCGGTGGCAAGGGTGCCCGCCATCACCTTTTCCCTACCCTTCAAACCCGCCATCTCCACCGCCCAGGAGATGCGGGAGGAGAGCTCGGAGTGGGGGACCGAGTACATCCCGGCGAAGAAGTTGAGGTTCTCCAGCACGGTGAGGTCGTTGTAGAGGGAGAATTTCTGGGACATGTAGCCGATGTGCTGGCGGACCGTCTCCGGGTGGGAGGCGACGTCGACCCCGGAGACGGTGGCGGTGCCGGAGGTGGGAGCGAGGAGGCCGCAGAGCATGCGGATGGTGGTGGACTTGCCGGCACCGTTGGGGCCGAGGAAGCCGAAGATCTCCCCCTTGCGGGCCTCGAGCGAGATGCCGTCCACCGCCGCGAAGTCGCCGAACCTCTTGACCAGGTTGGAGACCACCACCGCCGCCCCCTGGCCGCCCTGGCCGCCCTGGAGTCCCTGGACTCCCTGGACTCCCTGGACTCCCTGGACTCCCTGGACTCCCTGGGCTACTTGGACTCCGGCGGGTCCTTCGCTCGGGGTCCGGTCTCTCGGCTCCCTCATATCCCTCGAGTCCCTCACCCTTTCTTCTCCATTCTCACCGCCTCCACGAAGAGGTCCTCCACCGTCGGGGCCACCTCCTCGATCGAAGAGACCTGCGCCCCGGCCGCCGCCAGTTCGCTTTTGAGCTCCGGGATGATCCGGTCCGGCTCGTTGACCACCACGTGGAGCCCGTCCCCCACCACCATCACGCTCCCCACCCCCTCGCGCCCCTCCAGAAGGGAGGCCACCGGGCGGGGGTCGGCGGTGACGATGGAGACCACCGAGCCTGCGAAGTTATCCTTCAGGGCGGCCGGGGTGTCGCAGAAGAGGAGCCTCCCCTCGTGCAAGAGGGCGATCCGGTGGCAGCGTTCGGCCTCGTCGAGGTAGCTCGTGGTGGTGAGGATGCTCACCCCCTCCCCCAAGAGCGAGTAGAGGATGGCCCAGAACTCCCGGCGGGAGACCGGGTCGACCCCGTTGGTCGGCTCGTCGAGGAGGATCACCTCCGGGGTGTGGACGAGCGCGCAGACGAGGCCTAACTTCTGCTTCATCCCCCCCGAGAGCTTGCCGGCGAGCCTTCCCCGAAACTCGCTCATCCCCGCCCCCGCGAGGAGCCTCGCCGCCCGCGCCTCGCACTCCGTCCCCTTCACCCGGAAGAGCCGGGCGTAGAAGCGGATGTTCTCGTCCACGGTCAGCTCCTCGTAGAGCCCGAAGCGCTGCGGCATGTAGCTCACCCGCTCTTTGGCCCCCTCCGGGTCTTTGACCAGGTCGCACCCCGCCAGCCGGACCTCCCCCGCGTCCGGCGTCAAAACACCCGCCAGCATCCGCATGGTGGTGGTCTTCCCGGCCCCGTCGGGACCGACCAGCCCGAAGATCTCCCCCCGTCCGACCGAGAAGCTCAGGCCGTCCACGGCACGCACCCCGGGGAAAGACTTGGTGAGTCCCCGGACCGCTATCGGGCTCTCCCCTTCCGTCACCGCGCCTCCCCGGTGTCGATCACCGCGTCGGCCGGCATCCCCGGCTTCAGCTCGTGGTTGGCGTTGTCGAGGTCGATCTTGATCCGGTAGACCAGGGTCACCCGCTCCTTGTGGGTCTCCACGCTCTTGGGAGTGAACTCCGCCTGCGAGGAGATGAAGGAGACCCTCCCCCGGTAGCTCTTGCCGGGATAGGTATCGCTCTTCACGGTGGCCACCGCCCCGAGCTTCACCCGCCCGAGGTTGGTCTCCGCCACGTACGCCCTGAGCCAGAGGTGGTCGAGGTCGGCGATGGTCACCACCGGGGCTCCCGCCGCCAGCACCTCGCCGAGCTCCGCCTGGCGGACCAGCACCACCCCGGAGAGCGGCGCGGTCAGCGTGGTGTAGCCGAGCCTGATGCGGGAGAGTTCCAGCGCCTGGCGCGCCTGGGCGACCCCGGCGCGGCTGACCGCCACCTGCTCTTTCCTCGCCCCTTCCAGTACCTGGCTCAGGTTCTGCCGGGCCCGCTCGTAGGCGGCCTGGGCCCGCTCGAAGTTGGTCCGGTAGCCGTCACGGACCTGGGCCGAGACCTCGTCCTTTTCGTAGAGCGCCTGGTAGCGCTGGAAGTCGGTCCGGTTCTGGTCGAGGGTCGCCTTGGCGTCCACCAGCGCCTGCTCGGCCGATCTTTTCTCCTGGACCCGGCTCCCCGAGAGGGTGAGCCCCAGGTCGGCCTGCCGCGTTTTCACCCCGGCCTCGTCGATGTCCACCTGCTGGCGGTAGTCGGCCTGGTCCAGCCGGGCGATGAGGTCGCCGGCCTTCACCCACACCCCCTCCTCCACTGCAAGCTCGGCGAGCCTCCCCTGCACCTGGAAGCCGACCACGCTCTCATGGGCCTCGATGTTGCCGGAGACCGGGAGCCCCGCTACCGTCTCCTTCCCCTTGCGGGTGGCGACCAGGTAGGCGGCGGCCAGGATCAGGAGGAGCACGACGATGACGGCGATGATTCTCTTTCTCATTGACGAGGTACCTCCTCACCGATGCCTAAGAACTGGCGGTAGACCTTTTCGGTCTCCCCCAGGGCCGAGGCGAGGGCGATCTTGGATTCGACGTGGCGGACCAGGGCGTCGAGGTTGTTGTCGAGGGCGCGGGCCAGGGCGTCCTGGGCGTTCACCACCTCCACGTTGTTGGCGACCCCGTTCTTGAAACGGTCGCTCGCGTAGGTGAGCTCCTTTTGGGCGAGCGCCAGGCCGTCGGCGGCCACCGTCACCTCCTGGTCGGCCGCTTCCAGGTTCAAAAGGGCCTCGCGGATCTCCTGCTCCACCCCGAGCTTCTGGTCGGCGATCTGGTCGTCGACCCGCCGCATCCTGCTCTCCAGCTCCACCCGCTCGCCGGTCCGGTCGGCGTCGAAGATGGTCATCAGGAGGTTCACCTGGATGATCCCGGACGGCTCGATGTCGTTTATCTGCTGGCCGCTCCCCCCGTAGTTGCCGCTCACGATGAGCTTGGGAAAGTAGCGGGCCCGCGACGCCTTAAGCTGCTCCTCCAGCGACTGCCGCTGGGTGAGGAGCGAGCGGTAGTCCGGGCGCGCGGTGAGGGCGAGGGAGACCGCCTCCTCGATCTGCGGACGGGGCAGGGGGCGGTAGCGGAGCGTCTCGGCGAGCGAGAGCTCGGTGGAGAGGTCGATGCCGATGCTCCTGGCCAGCACCAGCAGGGACTGCTTGAGGTCGTTTTTGGCCACCACCAGGTGCTGGCGGTCGTTGGCGAGCTGCACCTGGGCGCGCAGGACGTCGAGCCCGTCCGCCACCCCGGCGGCCCGCTGGTCGAGCGCCAGCCGCTCCAGGGTCTCCGAGCTCCTCACCCGCGAGCGGGCGGTCTCCACCCGGGCCGCCGCGTACTGGGCCGCGAGGTAGTTCCCCGCCACCAGCCGGATGGCGCGGCTGCGGGCGTCCCGGTAGTCGTCACCGCGCGCCGCCACCTCCTTCTCCCCGGCCCGGATCCCGTAGTAGCTCTGGAGATCGAAGAGGGTCTGGTCGCCGTAGAGGCGGAAGTCGTAGGTGGTGAAGGGGCCGACCACCGCCGGGACGCCGGGGAAGCTGATCCCCATGGCGCGGAGGTTGCGGGTCTGGTAGGCGAAGGGGGTCTCGATGTGCAGGTGGGGGAGGTAGGCGGCGTTGCGCCGCTTTTTGCTCCCGGCCGCCTCCTCCACCCGCGTCGCCGCCTGCAAGACGGCGGCGTTACCGGAGAGTCCCCGCTGGATGGCGTCGTCGAGCGACAGCGACAGGCGCTGGCCGCTTTCGGCGCCCGCCGGTGTGGAGGTGAAAAGGAGGGCCAGCGCGGCGAGAGGGAGGAGCCTTTTCATGGTTTCCCCCCGCAGGCGGCAGGCGACGAGGCCATCCCGCCGACGAAAAGCTCCACCGCGCAGGTGAGCGTCTCCTCCAGGGGGCGCAGCGGCGACAGCGACCAGACCAGGGTGGTGCCGAGCACCATCCCCTGGAAGGAGGCCGCCATCTCCCTGGCCGCCGGGCGACCGGGGATCTCCCCCCTCGCCTGGCGGTCGGCCAAGAGCCGCCCCAGCATCTCGCGGGCGTTCTCCAGCCCCTCCGACATCCGCCGCTGCACCGCCTGGTTGGAGAGGATGGCGGTGAGGAGGCAGTGGAACATGGCGGGGGAGGCCTGGAACTCAGCCGTCATGGTCAGGGCCAGCA
This sequence comes from Geomonas sp. Red276, assembly GCF_054784495.1. Lineage (NCBI taxonomy): Bacteria > Pseudomonadati > Thermodesulfobacteriota > Desulfuromonadia > Geobacterales > Geobacteraceae > Geomonas > Geomonas sp. Red276. The sequence goes on along the minus strand of NZ_BLXW01000014.1, from coordinate 48,408 downwards.
GCGTGAGGAGGCGGGTGAGCGGGAGATCCGACGAGAGGTGGGAGGCGACGAACTCCTTCACCCGCCCCATCTGCATCTCGCGGTACTCCATCAGGATGCTCTCCTTGTTCTCGAAGTAGTTGAAGAAGGTCCCCTTGCCGACGTCCGCCGCCTCGGTGATCTGCCCGATGGTGGTGGCGGCGAACCCCTTCTCGGCGAAGATCTCCAGCGCACAGCGAAAGATCCTCTCCCGGGTCTCCCGGCTGCGCCGCTCCCTCCTGCCGTCCGGGAGCGGTTCCTCGGTCCTTGCGATCTCAGACACGCCGTCCTCCTTTATAAAATGACCGGTGGTCACTTTTGACTTTAGGTCACGAATAGCTCTTTGTCAAGCGACCCCGGAAAATATTCTTCAATCTCAATACCCTCCGGGAGAGGGGGAACCTGGACAAGGAGAATCCAGCCGGCAGCGCCCGCCATCAGTCCCCTCCGGGAGAGGGTTAGGGTGAGGGAGGCTTCCGTGAACGAACCACCCTCACCCCGGCCCTCTTCCTCCGGGAGAGGGGAGCCTGCACAAGGTGAAATCAAGCGAACAGGTTGGGAACCGTTGGGAATAGTCGTCGGGGAATGAAACGATAGAGGAGGAGAGAAAGCCCTACTATTCGGCCGCAGAGGCCGACGTCACGCTCTTCACCACCTTGGCGAGGGCCGACATGTTGTAGGGTTTCTGGATGAAGCCGGAGAACTCATGGATGTGGAAGCGCTCGGTGACGTCCTGCTCGGAGTAGCCGCTGGAGAGGATGACCTTCAGCTCCGGGTTCAGGCGGCGGAGCTCCTGCAGGCAGCGCTCGCCGCTCATGCGCGGCATGGTCAGGTCGAGGATCACCAGGTCGATGTCCGGGTGCTCGCCGAACCGCTTGACCGCCTCGGTGCCGTCCACGGCGGTGATGGTGAAGAAGCCGAGCGCCCCCAGCATCTGGACCGCGACGTTGCGGACCGCCTCCTCGTCATCCACCAGGAGCACCGTCCCGCCGGAGCGGAACTGTTCGGGCTCCTCCTGGACCACCGGGACCGCCACCCGCTCGCCCGGCGGGAGAAGTACCTTGACCACCGTCCCCATCCCCGGCTCGCTCCAGACCTTGATCGCCCCCTTGTGCCCGCGCACGATCCCTTGCACCGCGGCCAGCCCGAGCCCCCTGCCGAGAAACTTGGTGCTGAAGAAGGGATCGTAGATGCGGGAGAGGGTATCAGGGGTCATGCCGCAGCCGTTGTCGGCCACCTCGAGAAAGAGGTATCCCCCCCCGGCGAGCCCCTCTCCCAGCGAGGCCCCCTGGAGGTACTGGAGATCGCAGTCGACCATGCCGGTCGAGATGGTGACCATCCCCCGCTGTTCCCCGAGCGCCTCGCAGGCGTTGACCACCAGGTTGGAGAGGATCTGGCTCAGCTGGCTCGCGTCCCCGTGGACCGGAGGGAGCGAGTGGTCGAGGTTCAACTTCACCTGGGCCGTCTCCGAGAGGGAATCGTGCAGCATGGGGACCATCTTCTCCACCAGGAGGGAGAGGTCGATGCTCTCCAGCACGAACTTCCCTTTCCCGGAGTAGGCCAGCATCTGCCGGGTGAGGTTGGCGGCCCGGCTCCCCGCCTCGGTGATCCTCAAGAGGTTGGAGGAGACCAGCTTCGGGTCGTCCAGGCACATGAGGGCCAGGTCGGCGCTCCCCAAGACCGCCATCAGGATGTTGTTGAAGTCGTGGGCGATCCCCCCCGCCATCAGCCCCAGGCTCTCCAGCTTCTGGGCCCGCATGAGGCTCGCCTCCTGCACCAGGCGGGCCTCTTCGGCGAGCTTGCGGCCGGTGATGTCGTGGCAGATGCTCATGACGGCGGGGCGGCCGCTCCAGGTGATCCGGCGGGCAGTGACCTGGGCGGTCAGCACGCTCCCCCCCTTCGCCAGCACCTCGGCCTCGAAATCGAGCGCCCCCCGCGCCAGGACAGCCTCCACCCGGTCGAGCATCAGGGGGCCCCGCTCCACGGGGAGGAGCTGGGTGACCTTCATGAGGGAGAGGTCCTCCTGCCGGTACCCGAGCCAGCTGGCGGCCTGCGGGTTGGCGGCCAAGACGCTCGTGTCGCTGTCGTAGATGAGGATGGCGTCCCCGGCATTGTCGAAGAGGGCGCGGTACTTCTCCTCGCTCTCCTGCAGGAGCCTTTCGGCGAGCTTACGGGAGGTGATGTCGGTGAAGATGGCGGTGAACTCGCCGGGGAGCGGGCTGTAGGCGTACAGGGAGAGGAACTGGCTGGTCGGCTCGAAGAAGGCCTCGAAGGCGGTCTCCCTCCCCGTGATGGCCACCTCTCCCAACACGCCGAGGTAGTCGAAGGCGAACCCCTCGATCCCGGGGAAGATATGGCTCGCGCGGCGCCCCTCGACCTGGCTCCGGTGGATCCCCAGGATCCGCTCGAAGGCGCCGTTGACCTCCATGATGACGTAGTCGATCGGCCGCCCCTCCTCGTCGGCGATCACCCGGCAGTGGGCCATGGCGCCGTTGTCGTTTTGGAAGAGGGTCTTGTAACGGCGCTCGCTCACCCGCAGCTCTTCGGTCCGGGTGAAAAGGAGCTCTGAGGCCTGGGAGAGGGCGGCGGCGACCTCGCCGGTCTCCTTGATGCCGGTGTCGTCCGGCAGCGAGACCGGCTCCCCGCGCCCCATGGCCAGTGCCGGGGCCACCAGCGCCTGAATACCCTGGGAGATCCGCCGCGCGTAGCCAGCCGCCAGCACCACGCCGGCGATCGAGAGGAGGGTGGCCAGCGCCACCAGCCCGAGGGTCCGGAGGTAGACCTCCTCCATCAGGGTCGATTTCGACACCCCCACGGTGACCGTCCAGCCGGAGGAGGCGGAGCGGCAGTAGGCCACCAGCACCCGCTTCTGCTCCAGGTTGGTCGACTCCAGGCATCCCTCGGGTGCGCTGAGGAGGGCCCTCCTCAGCACCGGGTTGGCCTGCTTTCCGAGATAGAGGTTGAGGTTGCGGCTGCGGGCGGCCACCCGGGTGGTTCCGTCCAGGATGCTGGCGTACTCGGCGGGGGCGAGGTTGCGGCTTTTCAGTAAAGTGGAGAGGGAGTCGACCGGCAGGGTCATCGCCAGGTCGTAGGCGACCTTCCCGGCGACCACCACCGGGATGTCGATACTTACCATGGGGCGCCCGGTGGTGACCGCCCCGTAGAACATGTCGCTCACCACCGGGGAACCGGTCCCGAAAACGTGGACCACCGCATGACGGGGGGTGCGGACCGGGAGCGGCGAGCCGAACGGCTGGTAGGAGTTCACCAGCTGCTGCCCGTTGCGGTCGGCGAGGATGATGTCCGCACCCGGGTAATTCCTGAGCAGCAGCCGGGCCTCCCGGTGGATGCCTTCCAAATCGCCGGTGGCAAAGGTGGGGGAGGTGGCGAAGGCCTGCAAGGCGGACTGCACGTTGGTGAGGTTCTGGTCGACGGCGAGGGTGAGGGAGCGGGCCGAGTTGAGGAGGGCGGTCCGGGTCAGGTCGCGCTTGTCGACGTAGCCGACGTACAAAAGCGCGGCGGCCACCAGCCAGATCGGGAGGACCGAGATGGCGACCAGGGAGATCAGCTGGGATCTGGTTGTCGGTGGAGAGCTGAAGGACATCACCGCTCCAAGCAAAAGGTCGTCACCGCGCGGACGGGTGACCGGGATCCTCTACAAGGGGACCGGAGCGGGGGGCGGGAATCCTCCGGGTGCGCACGCGAGGTTTTGGCAATACTAGTACAATTATCCCCGGCACACCATTAGGATAAACCCGTAAATCCTCTAATCCATTCGTTACCTTCCCTCCTTTTGCCGCCCCATCCGCTCGGCAACCATGGCCCAGCGGGCAAGCCCCACCGCGTTGCCTGCCCCCAGCTTGCGCATCAGGTTGGCCCGGTGCACCTCCACCGTCTTGTGGGAGATGCCGAGTCTCTCGGAGATGGCCCGCGAGGAGCATCCCTCCCCCACCAGGGCGAGCACCTCCCGCTCCCGGGGAGTGACCCGCTCGAGAAGCCGGACGTTCTCCTTCTCCGGCATGAGCGACGCGGCACCGGTGCGCCCCTTCAGGTGGCGGCGGAGCCTCCCGGTGACCGCGGCCACCAGCTCGTCGGCCGAGAAGGGCTTGGGGAGGTAGTCGTCGGCGCCGGCCGCCATCCCCGACCGGATCTCCCCCCGCTCCCCCATGGCGGTCACGAAGATGAAGGGAAGCTCGGCGAGCCGCGGGTCGTTCCTCACCGTTTCCAGCACCTGGTGGCCGTCCATGCCCGGCATCATGATGTCGCACAGCACCAGGTCCGGGCGGTGCTGCCGCACCAGCTCGAGCCCCTGCTCCCCGTCCACGGCGCTCAGCACCCGGAAACCCTCCAGCCCCAGGATCAGTTGGACCATATCCCGGTAGGAAGGGTCGTCCTCGATCAACACGATGGTATATCCGTTTTCTTCCATAACCTCTCCTCTCATCGCACAAGCGGTATTTCAACCAGCATCACGGTCCCCTCTCCCGTAGCGCTCGCGACCCGGATCTCCCCTCCCAGGGTGTCCAGGGCGTCCCGCACGATGGAGAGCCCGAGCCCCAGGCCGCGCCTGGTCTCGACATTGCTGCTACGGTAAAAAGCCTCGAAGATATGCGGCTGCTCCTCCTCGGGAATGCCGATGCCGTCGTCGGCCACCTCCAGAAGGAGCGAATCCCCTTCCCGGGCGAGCCTCAACTCCACCTTCCCCCCGGTGGGTGTGTAACGGAAGGCGTTGTTCAAAAGGTTCTGCACGATCCTGCGGAAAAGCACCTCGTCGATGGGGACCGTCCCGATCCCCTCGGCGACGGTCAGGGTGAACCGGTGCCCTCCCCCCCAGACGGTCTCCACCTCCTGGGCGATGGCCCGGCAGCTCTCCTCGACCTCCAGGGAGAGCGGGGCTTTCGCCTTCCCCCGCACCCTCCCCGAGACCTCGTAGGAGGTGACCGAGTCGACCAGGTGGGCGATCTGCCGTGCCGCGTTGCGGATGCGGGCGTTTTGCTCCGCACGCTTCTCGGGCGTCAGCCGGTCCCAGTAGCGGTCGAGGACGTCGACGCTCCCGGTCAAAAGGCCCAGCGGGGTCCGGAACTCGTGGGCCACCGTGCTGACCAGGCGCTTCATCGCCACGTTTACCTCCCGGGCCTGCCCCAGCGCAAGGAGCAGCTCGTTCTCCAGCTCCTTGCGGAAGGTGATGTCCCGGATGGTGCAAAGGACGCCGACCACTTCGCCACGGGTGTTGAGCAGCGGCGAGGGGAGCAGGGAAGCCCACCCCTGCCGCCCCGCTTCGGGGACGCGGTAGGTGAGATCGAGCCCCCCGGCTCCGTCCCCTTCAAGCGCGCTTTCCAGGGCATCGCGTACCTGCTGGGCGTCCTCGAAGGGAAGTGAGCGCTCCGGCCCGCTCCCGAGCACCTCACCCGCCTTGAGACCGCAGAGGCTCTCCATGAACGGGTTCCAGACCCGCAGACGGAGATCGAGATCGTAGACCACGATACCTTCGCCGGCGGAGCTGATCACCTGCTCGCTGAACTGCATCGCCTCCCTGAGCCGCTCTTTGGCCTGCTTGCGCTCGGTGATGTCGCGCCCGACGCTCTGGGTCTCCACCAGCCTCCCGTCGGTGTCGAAGAAGCCGCGGTTGACGAACTGCATCCACCGGATCTCCCCCGCGCCGTTGGTGATCCGGTTCTCGATCACCACCACCGGGTTATCCGGCGTCATGGTGGAGAGTTTCTCCTCGATGGAAGCAACGTCGGCGGGGTAGGCGGCGGGGTGCCAGCTGCGGCCCAGCACCTCCTGGCGGGTTTGGCCGAAGATCCGGCAGTAGACCTCGTTGACGAAGGTGAGCTCACCGTTGGCGTCGAAACGGCTGATGGTCTCGGTCTGGTCCTCCACCACCTTCCGGTAGCGCTCCTCGCTCTGGCGGAGCAGCTCCTCGGCCCGCTGGCGTTCGGCCACCTCCGCGGAGAGGGCCTCCAGCGCGGCGCTCAGCCCCTCGGTCCTTTCCCTGATGGTCAGGTCGATCGAGTCGTTGAGCCGCTTCAGCTCCTCCTCGATGCGGCGGTGATCGGTGATGTCCCGCAGGAAGCTCAAGGCGGCCTCACCGCCGCCGAAGGTGACGAGGGTGGCGTCGATGGCCACCAGCAACCGGTCGCCGTTTCCGGTGGCGACGGTCTGCTCACAACTCGCGAGGCGACCGCCCTCCCGCCGGGCGAGCGTCGAGAGCCCCACTGCCGGCACCGGGTCGAGGGCGAACTCCGACCACCTCCTGCCGATCACCTCCTCGCTGCGGTAGCCGAACAGGCGGCACCACGCCTCGTTCACCTCACTGATGGCATGGCCGGGATGGGTGGTGATCATCGCGGGGAGGGGGGCGTTGAGGAAGAGGGAGGCGGCCTTCCCTTCGGCCCGGCACCGGGCCTCCTCGCTCACGGTCAGCGCCGCCTCGAGCTCGGCCACCCTGCGGGCGAGTGCCTCCCGGGAAGGGTGCGCCCCCCCGTCCCGCCCTTCCGTCGACGGCTGATGTTTCGGATCGTTATCCATAGGCTCCGTTATCGGATGTCTGTTCTTACCGTTTTTCCTGCCGGGGCAACCATCCCCTCGCCTCTAGGCCTTCCCTCACCCCGGCCCTCTCCCGGAGGGAGAGGGGGAATTGCACCCCGGCCTTCCTCCCTCAAGGGGGACCTTTCGCATGGTATCGGCAGGTTAAGGTCACTCTATATACGACGGGTCAAAATTAATTTTCAACTAAAAACGGGAACTAACCCGGACCCCGCCGACGGCACGGCCAAATACCAGCTTTCAGCTACTTGGAATCATTGAGAGTTTCAGAAAGTGTCCCAAATAGGGACAACCATTAACAGGCCAACTGGGGCCGGCAAAGTGGCGAACGAGGTGGCGAACGAGGTGGCGAAGGAGGTGGGGCGAAGTCGCGAAGGATGCAGCGTGAACGCCGGGGCAAGTTCCGGTGGGGCGGGCGGAAAGATCCCGCTCACGCGGCGGGGGCGGGGGAGTCGGCCCGTGCGGCGAGGACCTCGTGGATCTTGCGGTGGAGCTGGTGGATGTTGAACGGCTTCTGGATGAAGAAGGTCCCCTCCTCCACGATGCCGCGCTGGGCCACCAGGTTGGCGGTGTAGCCGGACATGAAGAGTACCTTGAGTTCCGGGCGGATGCCCCGGATCCGCTCCGCCATCTCCTTGCCGTTCATCCCGGGCATGACCACGTCCGAGAGGATCAGGTCGAGGTGGCCGCTCTCCTGGCAGATCCCCACCGCCTCCTGCCCCGAACCGCACGGGATCACCCGGTACCCGCACTCCTCGAGGAGCTGGGTGGTCACCACCCGCATCGGCTCCTCGTCCTCCACGATAAGGATGGTGCCGGTGCCGGCCGCGACCTCCACGCTCGCGCGCTCCCGTTCGGCGACCTCGACGGCCAGCCTCGGGATATGGATGGTGAAGGCGGTCCCCTCCCCCGGTTCGGAGTAGACGTTGATGAAGCCGCGGTTCTGGGTGACGATGCCGTACACGGTGGAGAGCCCGAGGCCGGTCCCCTGCCCCACCGCCTTGGTGGTGAAGAACGGCTCGAAGATGTGCTCCATGATTTCGCGGTCGATGCCGGTGCCGGTGTCACTCACGGTGAGGCGGACGTATCCCCCCGGTGCGGCGTCGGCGTGGCGCTGGGCATACTCGTTCTCGATGTCGGCGTTGGCGGTCTCGATGATCAGGCAGCCGCCGTCCGGCATGGCGTCCCGGGCGTTGACGGCGAGGTTGATGAGGATCTGGTAGGCCTGGGAGGGGTCCAGGTTCACCTTGCAGAGATAGGGATCGAGCTTCAACGAGACGGTGATGTCCTCCCCGATCAGGCGGGTGAGGCTCTTGGCCGACTCGGTGATCAGGAGGTTCAGGTTGACCGGGCGGGGCTCGATGATTTCGTTGCGTGAGAAGGCCAAGAGCTGCCGGGTGATCTCGCTGGAGCGCTCGGCGGCGTGGCGGATGGAGGCGATGTACTGGTGCAGCGGCTCCTCGTCGGGGACCCGCGCCCCCAAAAGGTGGGCACAGCCGAGGATGACGGTCAGCATGTTGTTGAAGTCGTGGGCCACCCCTCCCGCCAGGCGGCCGACCGATTCCATCTTCTGGGAATGGGCGAGCTGGTGCTCGAGCCTCTTTCTTTCGCTGAGGTCGGTGGCGACGAAGAGGAGGTGCCGTTCGCCGTCCAGGCTCAGGGAGAGGATGAAGTACTCGATGGTCACGCGGGCCCCCTGCGGACTGGCCAGGGTGACCTGCTGGTGGCGGGTCTTCCCGTCGGCCAGGGTCTCCTCGGCCACCCGGTCGAGCCCCGCGCCCCTCCAGGATTCCAGTTCCCGGAAGTCCTTGCCGAGCATCTCGGCGATCCCCACCCCCATGATCTCCCCCAGCGACCGGTTGGCGATCTCGCAGGCCCCGCTTTCCCCCTCGAAAAGGGCGATCCCGGTGGGGGAGTTGGCGGTGATCGCCTCCAGCATGGCGAGCGACTTCCGGTGGGCCGCCTCGGCGAGCTTGCGCCCCTCGATCTCGGCCATCAGGATAAGCTGCTCGTCCAAAAGGGTGCTGATGATGAATCCCATCCCGATGGCGGAGGCCAAAAGCGAGAAGAGCGCGAAGCCGTAAGGGGCGTACCAGGTGGTCCTGGTGAAGGGGTAGGACGCGGTGCTCAACCCCTGGGCGACCATCATCACGGTCAGGATCAGGTGCCCGGCGTTGTGCTTCACCCGGTACAGCGACCAGAGCAGGGCGCCGGAGACGACGAAGACCGCGGTCCCCACCAGGTGCAGGGGGAAGACGACCCACGGCATCTCGACGCCGGACGCGCGGGCCAGTAAGCTCCAAAGGGCGAGCAGCAAAGGAATGGCCCAAAGGCGGCGGTCGATGGGGGCGGGATCGGCGTAGGTGCGCACACCGAGCCAGAAGGAGCAGATGAAGGCGGTGTAGAAGAGGTCACCGGGGACGGTGAAGAGGGGAAGCCCCCCGATCACCAGCAGCTGGCAGCCGAGCCTCAGGCCGCTCAGCGCGTAGGCGAGCGCTAAAAGGGCGAAGGAGGAGGATGGGCCCTGCAGACGCTGACTTCTGGAGAGGGCGAACAGGAAGGCCGATATCATCAAGGACATCAGCGCCGTGATCCCCATGGCGGTTGGAAGTGAAAAACTGCCCACGCGAAACTGCTCCCATCTGCTGCGGCCGGAAAGAGACGGCTCTGCCCCGGTACCTATCGGCTTTTCATTATGAAACTTGAGGAAGGGTCATTTCCGCTTCCCGGCGCCGTTTTCGCGCTCCTCGGCCTCAAGCTCGAGGTGGAACCTCCGGGAGATGTCGGCAAGGTCGACCGCGGGTTCGGGGAAGCTCATCTTGAGCGACTCCATGGTCCGGACCACGATCTGCGAAACGGCCAGGTTCCTGAACCACTTGTGATCGGCCGGGATCACGAACCAGGGGGCGTGCGGGGTGCTGCAAAGGGAGAGGGCATCCTCGTAGGCCTCCTGGTACGCCTCCCAGTGCTCCCGCTCGCGGTAATCGGCCTCGCTGATCTTCCAGTGCCGGGCGGGGTCCTCGAGCCGCTGCCGGAAGCGGCGCAGCTGTTCCTCCTTGCTGATGTGGAGGTAGAACTTGAGGATGCGGGTGCCGTTTTCCGCCAGCAGCTGTTCGAAATCGTTGATCAGCCGGTAGCGCTCCGACCAGACCTTCTTCGGCACGAGCTGGTGCACCCGGGCGATCAGCACGTCCTCGTACTGCGAGCGGTTGAAGACCACCACCTCGCCGGCGGCCGGCACCTCCTGGTGGATCCTCCAGAGGAAGTCGTGGGCGAGCTCCTTGTGGGTGGGGGTCTTGAAGGTGCAGACCCGGGCCCCCTGGGGGTTCATGTTGCCGAGCACGTGGTTTATGGTGCCGTCCTTGCCGCCGGCGTCCATGGCCTGGAGGATGATCAGCAGCGAGTGGCGCCCCTCCGCGTAGAGGAGGTACTGCAGCTCGCGAAGCCGGCTCGTGTAGCCGTCGATCTCCTCCCGGGCGGAGGCGTGGTCCTGGTGCCGGTCCTTGAAGGAGGGGTCGATCTTGTTGAGCTTGACCTTTTCCCCCGGCTCCACCATGAAGCGTTTCAGGTAGTCCATAGCACCCCCTCCGTTTCTGCGGGTGATTTGGCAACTAGCGGATATCTTACACGGATTGAGGCACATCGTCTACAATACTCTCATCCGTCACCCCAGCTACTGGCAAAGCATAGAGTGACGCCGAAGCACTCCGCGGCTGACTGACATAACGGGGAGCGCTACTGAAGCAGGACGGGTAGACAACTGAATGGGCGGGGATGCTAACGGAGATAGATTGCGAACCGCCAAATGTTAGCTATAGTGTAGTCATCCATAAGCTACAGAGCCCCTGCAATCCAGCCTGGCTTTCCTTCCCGGGAAGCCGGGCTTTTTTTGTTCATGGCCGGTATCGTGTGAGCGGCAACGGCGTCCCACGCTCCAAAAGCCGCAGGGCCCGTTTCACCATGGCCTGCTCGGTTGCCGCCAGGTTGTTGCGCGCCAGCCGGTAGCCGGGGTCGAGCCGGAGCGCGGTCGCCAGTTCCCGCCGCGCCTCCTGGAGCCGGCCGGCGAGGAGATAGGCGTACCCGAGGTTGTTGTGGGGGCGCGCCTTGGCCGGAGACTTACGGACGGTGTCCTCCCAGAGAGCGACCTGGCTCCGGAAGTCGCGGTTACGGGAGACGGTGGAGAGGAAGAGGGGGGCGAGGAGGAGGGAGGTCAGCACCGCGCAGGCGAGGCCGGAGTGCTGCCGCAAGAGGAGGCCGCGCCTCTGCAACGAGAAATCCCCGGACCGCCGCGACCAGAGGAAGGCACCCCCGATCCCGATGGAGACCGCGATTCCCGCCAGCGGGAGGTAGGCCTGGCGATCGTTCACCAGGTCGAGCCGGGGGACCAGCGAGTTGGTGGGGAGAAGCAGCAGGAAGAACCAGAGAATCCCGAAGAAGAGCCAGGGGAGCCGCCGGAACGCGAGCACCGCACCGCCGGCCGACGCCAGCAGGAGCCCCCCCTTGAGGAGCAGCCAGCCGTCCGGATGGAGCACCGGGCGAAGGTCGGGATCGATGTTCATCCCGTTGAGAAGGAAGAGCCGGGAGAGAAGGTAGCAGACGGCGTCGGCCTGGTTCGCGAGGTTCATGGGCCAGGAGCGGATGTCGAAGCTGTACTCGAGGAGGGCGCCGTAACGGGGATGGGCCAGGAGGGCGACGGCGGCGGCTATCAGCAGGAGCCAGCTCCGCCACTCCCGGCCAATGAGCGCCCGGGACGATGTCTCCCCCTCCATGGCACGGTCCCACAGGAAGAGGGCGGCCGGCAGCATGATGGCGGTCTCCTTGCAGAGGAGAGCGGCGAGGAAACCGAGCGGGGTGAGGAGGTACCATCGGGAGCCGTCCCCCCTTTGCCGGGCGACCTCGTGCATAAGGAGCGTCATGAGGACGAAGAGGGCGGCCAGCGACGAGGAGCGCCCCGAGAGGTAGGTGACCGCCTCGGTCTGCAGCGGATGGAGGGCGAAGATCCCGGCGGCCAAGGCGGCCCCCCGGCCGGCCGGAAGCCGGTGGTGAAGCGCCAGGCCGCGGGCCAGCCAGTAGACGAGCGCCACGTTCCCCAGGTGGATCAGGAGGTTCACCAGGTGAAAGCCGAGGCCCCCCAGGCCGCTCAGGTTGTTGGCGAGGTAGCTCAGGGTCAAAAGCGGACGGATGCCGTGGGAGAGGTCGGAGAGCCAGGCGGCCGCCGAGAGGGCCTTGGCGCTTCCCAGGATGACGTCGAAGTCGTCGTACTGGAAGGTGCCGGAGAAGGCATTGAGGTAGGCGGCGACGGTGGCGGCCAGCACCAGCAGCAGTCCCGGCTCGCCGACCACGAGCCGGGACCGATGGCCGTTTTCGGGCTCCATCAGAAACCGAAGAGGGAGCGGAGCTTCTTGACCGGGTTCTTGATGGTCTCCATGGCGCTCCCCGAGCCTGTTTCGCTGCCGGAGGGGATCTTCCTCGAGCTGGTGTCGGTCCCGATCCGGCGGGAGGAGCGCTCCATGGCCATGCAATCCCCGTCCCCTATCCGCCGCCCGGTCACCCTGGTGTAGTTCTCACCCATCTCCCCCTTGGTGAACGATCCCCCCTCGAAGGAGTCGCCGCGGTACTCCACCCCGCCGGTGATCGCCCCGTACAGGGTCTTGCCGTTCCAGGTCACCGTGTTGCCGCTTCTCCTGGAGGCGACCCCGGCGAGGTTGTTGTCGAGCACCGGCTCGCTCACCGGCGAGAGGCAGCTTTTGGCGGTCGACTTGGCGGGGGCGTTGTAGATCTCGGCGTTCCCGCCGTAGAGCTGCCGGGAGGTGGTCTCGGTGGTCACCTCCCAAAGCCCCGACTTGATGGCGAGCGGCGGGAAGGAGTCGTCGCAGGCGTTTTTGCCGTCCTCCCCGATGGCCCGCTCGCAGGCCCCCGCTTTCTCCTTGGGTATCCTCACCTGCTTGGAGATCCTCACGAACTCCTTCCGGTTGGCCTCGTTCTGCATCTCCCGCTCTTTGATCGACTGCCTGGCCTGGTTTGCCCGCGCCTCGAGCTCGCGCATGTCCTGGCCGTTGACGGTCATGCTCGCCTCCTCGCCGGTGCAGCCTCCGACCCGTTTCCCCTTCATCCTGGTCCGGGCGGTCAGGTCGCCGTCCTTGGAGGAGATGGAGACCGTCATGGTCCCGGCGCTCGCCGTGGAGCTGTAGGTGATCTCCCCCTTCCCCCGGGAGGTGGCCCCGTCCTGGCTGCAGGTGAACTCCCAGCTGACCTTGCCCCCCTTGCGCTTGACGTTGGTGAAGGTGCAGTTTTGCCCCTGGGGAGGCTTGGGGATGAGGTCCGACTGGGTCACGCACTGCTTGGTGGTGACCACCGTCGGGGGGACGGCCATCGGGAGCCCCTCCATGGTGGTTTCCATGGTGGTCTCCCACATCCCCTCCTGGAACGGGGTCGCGCCGCTGCAGAGGGGGGCGCTGCCGAGGAGCATACAACCGACCATACCGAACACCGACCGACGTCTCATGGGTCACCTCGCTTGATGGTAAATGATCAGATTTCGATCCTGAACTCCGCGCCGCGGTCACAGTTTCTGACCGAGAGGGTGCCGTGCATGCTCTTCTCGACGATGTTCTTGGCCATGTAGAGGCCGATCCCGGTCCCCTGGATCCCCTTGGTCGAGAAGTACGGCTCGAAGATGCGATTGATGATATCGGCGGGGACCCCGCCGGCGTTGTCGGTGACGGTGATGACGCAGCGCTCCCCCTCCAGGAAGGTCCGCACGACCACCCACCCCTCGGCGATCCCCTGCTGCTCGATCTGGTCGCGGGCGTTCAGGAGGATGATCACCAGCACCTGGGCGAACTCGTTGGGGTATCCCACGACGGTCCGCCGGGCCGAGAGTTCCAGGTCGACCCGGATCGCCTGCTGGACGAAGCTCTCCTTGACCAAAAGATGCGCCTTGTTGACCGCGGCGTCCAAATCGAACTCCACCAGTTCCTTGTCGGGCTTGAAGAAGTTCCTGAAGTCGTCGATGGTCTGCGACATGTGCTGGATGTGGATCATCGCCTGCTGCACCGACTTGTCCAAAAGCTCGCCGCTGAACTCCCCGATCTCGTAGTAGAGCGGGAGCCCCTGGATCAACAGCCCCAGGGTGTTGAGCGGCTGGCGCCACTGGTGGGCGATGTTGCTGATCATCTCCCCCATGGCGGCCAGCCGGCTCTGCTGGAGCATGACCCGGTCCTTCTCCCTGAGCTCATCCATCGCCTTGAGCTTCTCCTCGGTCTCGGCGACAAGCCTCCCCTCCGCCTGCTGACGCTTCTCCTCGCGCTCAAGGTTTTCCAGGGCGAAGGTGATGTCGGCCTGCATCTGGAGCAGGAGCGCCACCATGTCCTGGTCGAAGTAGTCGATCCCGGCGGCGTAGAAGGTGAGCGCCCCCAGCGACCGGCCGTGCAGGTTGATGGAGATGGAGGCCACCGAGGTGAAGCCCCACCGCTCGGCCAGAGGCTTCCAGGGGGCCATGGAGGGGTCGCTCATGAAGTCGCTGCAGATGTAGTAACTCCCGCTGCGGATGCATCTTCCGGCCGGCCCCATCCCCTCCGGGACCGGCAGCGCCGAGACCCTGACCTGCTCGAGGTACTCGGTATAGGGGCCAAAGGAGGCGACCGCATTGACCCAGCCGCTCTCCTCGTCGACCAGGCCGACCCAGGCGAGGAGGAAACCGCCGTACTCCACCGCCAGCCGGCAGAGGGCCGCGTAGAGCTCCTCGCGGGAGGGAAGCCGCGAGATGACCTTGCCGGTCTCGCTCAACAGCAGGTAGAGCTGGTTGATCCGGCGGATCCGCTCCTCGGCCTGGATGAGCTCGGTGATGTCGTGGACCGAGGTGCGGTTGGTGACGTAGTTACCCTCTTCGTCGAGGACGGCGATCGAGTTGATCAGCACCGGGAGCACGGTCCCGTCCTTTTTGCGCAGATGAAGACGGAGGTCGGTGACCGCCCCCCCTTCGCTGACGAAGCGGCTGAAGGCCCGCTCGAAGTCGGGGAGCGAGCCGATGGTGACCAGCTCGATCATCTTCATCCTCCCCACCACCTCGTCGCGCCGGTACCCGAGCCATTTCAGCTCGGTGTCGTTGATGCGGACGATGATGGAATCGCGGTCCAGCGAGTGGTAGCCGCAGGGGGCGAGGTTGTAGAGGTCCTCCACCTCGCGGGCGGTACGCTCCAGCGCCTCCTCGGCCCGCTCCCGCTCGTCGATCTCGGCCAACAGGGCATTGACGGTGTCGGCCAGCTCCAAGGTCCGCTCCCGGACCCGCTGGTCCAGCTCGTCGCGGGAGCGGCGAAGCTCCATCTCCATCGTCTTGCGGTCGGTGATGTCGGTGCCGATCCCGATGACGGCGAAGGGAAGCCCGTTCTCGTCCAGCATCGGCGAGTTGGTGGTCAGCATCGGGACCACCCTGCCGTCCCGGGCCCGGACCGCCATCTCCACCGTGCACTGCTTCCCCGCCGCAAGGGCCCGGGTCACCTCCTCCTCCACGGCGGGATCGGCCACCGGGGGGAGCACGGCCGCAAGCTCCCCCCCGAGCGCCTCCTCGCGCGACCACCCGAAGAGCGCCTCGGCGGCCTTGTTCCAGTAGATCAGGGTCCGGCTCATGTCGGTGGCGATCACCGCCTGCCCCACCGAGTCGAGCAGGCGGGCCTGGAAGAGGAGATGCTTTTCGGCCTCCTTCCGTTCGCTGATGTCGCGGATGATGCTGACCAGCATCCTGGTATCGCCGATGGTGGCCCCCCGGGAGCTGACCTCCACCGGGAAGAGGCTCCCGTCCCGGCGGCGGTGGACGGTCTCGAAGAGGATCCCCTGCCGGTCCGCCTCATCCATCTGGCGGGCGGTCGCCGAATCGGCCCCCGCCTCCCGCAGCTCCGTGAGCGACCTTTCGAGGAGCTCCTCCCGGCTCCAGCCGTAGGCCAGGGCGGCCGCGGCGTTGGCCTCGAGGATCCGGCCGTCGTCGCGGCGGATGAAGAGGATGATGTCCCGGCTGTTGGCGGCCAAGAGCTCGTAGCGCCTGAGGACCTCCTCGGAGTGCTTGCGCTCGGTGACGTCCTGGATGATCCCGGCCAGCCGCTCGCGCTCCCCCTCTCGGCACCTGCGCCCGGCCGCCCAGATCCACCGGAGCTCTCCGTCGCGGCGCCGGATGCGGCACTCGAAGCTGAAGCTCTCCCGGCCGGCCAGCTCCTCCCGCAGGGTACGCTCCACCGCCTTCCGCTCCTCGGGGACGATATGGTCGAGGAACATCGCGAAATTCCAGCGGGGGAGGAGTTCGGGGTAGCCGAAGATGCGGTCGTGCTCGGGGGAACGGGTGATGGAGAGATCGCCGAGGTCGAGCTCCCACGCCCCGATGCTGCTCGCCTCCAGGGCGAAGCGGAGCCTCGTCTCGCTCTCGCGCCGCTTCCTTTCGGCATCCTTGATCTCGCTGATGTCCTCGAAGGCCACCACCGCGCTGGCCACCGCGCCGGCCGCGTCCAATAAGGGGGCGGAGCTGACCAGCACCGGGATCCGGCTCCCGTCGGCCCTCTCCAGGAGCATCTCCTTGTTGCGGACGAAGGTGCCGTTGGTGAAGGTCCGGACGCTCGGGAGCTCGTCTTCGGAGAGGGGGGAACCGTCCGGCATCAGGGCCCGGGCGAGATCGACCTCCGGCTGGGGACCGGGGAACGAGCAGCCGTAGAGGTCGCAGGCACGCCGGTTGAGGTAGGAGAAGCGGTGGTCGGAAGGCTCCACCAGCGCCACCGCGCTCGGGATGGTCTCCAGCATGGCAACGAGCCGCCGCCGCTCGTTTTCCGCCTGGTCCCTGGCCTCCCGCAAGGCCTCCTCGGTGGCCTTCCTGGCGGTGATGTCCCGGAGCGCGGTGTGGCGCTGGTGACCGCCGGAGATGGTGCAGCCATGGGCCTCGACGGTGATGCGGGAGCCGTCCTGGCGGATCAGGTCGTGCTCGACGATGCACTCGCGGGAGGCGTGCACCGCGGCCTGCACCCGCTCCCGGTCCTCCGGGGCGATCAGGGGAGCCATCTCTTTTCCCTTGAGCTCCTCCGGCGGGTAACCGAGCATCCTGGCGAACTGGTCGTTGCAGTCGACGATGATCCCCCCCCGGGTCTCGACGATCCCCTCGAAGGTGGCCTCGGCGAAGGTGGCGAGCCGGGAACGGCTTTCGTAGAGGGCGGACTCGCGCTCCAGGCGGGAGACCCGCTCCTTGGTCCGGCGGTAGGCGGTCACGATGAGCCCGGTGGCGGCCCCGATGGTGCAGAAGACCACGAGCCCCACCCGGTCGATGGCGGCGCCGACGCCGAACCCTTCGGGGGGGAGGAGGTAGTAGGCGACGAAGAGGGCGGAGAGGAAGGTGGCCAGGCCGGCCGAGGTGAAGCCCCCCACCATGGCGGTGACCAGCACCACCGGGTAGAAGAGGATGTAGGGGGAAAGACCGGGTCCGAACCAGTGCTCCAGAAGGTCGCGCACGATGATGCCGGCGATGACCGCCAGGCACGCGACCGTCAGGTGCCACCAGCGGCGGACCGCGGGGCTGCTTCCCTTGTCCATGCTAAAACCCCTGAGAATTACAGTATGAGGAAAGCGAACTGGATGGAGGGAAATCCTCCACTGTCACAGCACGCTTCTAGCACACTTTGATGCAAGCTGCAAAAGTATAGCATGACTCTCAGGGCTTTCATCTCCTACAGATTACGCACCCTTACATACTCTCAAGCTGGATCGTTATAGCTCGCCCATGAGGGTCGGAGCGATGCCGCGCCGTTTACCTAGCCGGGATAAAAGAGTAACCGATGCCGAGGGTAAAAAACTTTGCTTGACCCGTCTACCGCTTCACACTTTACCCTTGAAATCGTCACGGCCATGACAGATATTCCACACGAAAAAAGGAGAACGAGATGAAGAACAAGGTAACCGTAGACGAGTGGGTGGCCCGTTTCGAGGCGGTCGGGCTGGACGGGGAGGGAAGGGAGAAGTGGCACCGGCTGTTCGAGCGGGAGAATCCGGAAGGTCACCAGAGTTTTCTGGAGTGGCTGGGTCTCCCCCCCGACCAGATCGCCGCCATCCGCTCCCGCTTCGCCTGACGCCGTGCGCATCACACCCTCGCCCTTCAGGGGAGAGGGTGGCCGAAGGCCGGGTGAGGGAGGTTTTTCCCCCGCTACACCTCCCTCACCCCTGCCCCTTCCCTAAAGGGGCGAGGGGATATCGAGTTGCTCCCCCTCTCCCCCGATGGGGGCGAGGGAAGATGAATCAGGGGAGAGGGGACTTTCAGGAGTCGACCATGTATCGCATCACCGAACTTGCCCGCCATTTCGGCCTTTCCCGCAGCACGCTCCTCTACTACGACCGGATCGGCCTCCTGTGTCCCTCGGGACGGAGCGGGGCCAACTACCGCCGCTACTCCGAGGCCGAACGCGAAAAGCTCGCCACCATCTGCTCCCTTCGCCAGGCCGGGGTCGACATCGAGGGGATCCGCGCCATCCTCGCCACCGCCGGCGACGACACCACCGCGGTGCTGAAGAGGCGGCTGGAGGAGATCGGCCGGGAGATCGCCGCCCTTTCCACCAAGCAGCACCTTTTGGCGGGGATGCTGAAGATGTACGGCGAGGGGGGGCCCCGGGGAAGCGTCGACAAGGAGATGTTCGTCTCCCTTTTGCGCGCCGCCGGCATGGACGACCAGGCGATGAGGACGCTGCACGTGGAATTCGAGCGGAGGGAACCGGCGGCCCACCACGCCTTTCTCCGTTCGCTCGGCATCCCGGAGGAGGAGGCCCTCAGGATCCGGGCCTGGTCGCAGCAAGCCGACGGGGACGGTGAGTGACGGCGTTGCCGCCGGATTTCCTCTCTTTTTTCACATTCCCTGCATGATTTCCCGCTATAGCTCGAGCATCGGAGGGCCGCAAGGGGAGGAGCGCATGGGAAAACCAATGTCACGACAAACGGGGTACGAGCTGGCGGGTTCGCTCACCATGCTGGTGGGGATGGGCGCGTCCCTCTACATCTACTTCGCCTCGGAGAATCTGGCCGACTCGCTTTACGACCAGCTCCTCGACCAGTCGAAGCCCTACGACCGGGCGCTGGAGGTTATGGGGGGGAAGGGCAACCTGATGGCGGAGCTTTTCAAGCGGTGGTTCTTCGACCTTTGGCGGGGGACCCACCTGGCCTACACGGTGGCGGCCATCACCGTCCTCGTTTCCTTCTGCCTCTTCGTGGCCGCCCACTACCTGGACAGCGATCCCGAATGAGGTTAAAGGCGGTGGATGGGAGAGGGATGTTGTGCTATAGTCCCCGGGCTCTGAAATCAAGTCGCGGGAGGCGCTGGTGAGAAACGTCGTAACGGTGGCAGTCGCTCTTTATCTTGTTCTTTGTGCCGCGGTGGCGGGAGCCGCCACCAACCTCGTGCGGATGAGCGACCGCGCCCCCGTGCCGCTTGGCCGGGTGGTGGACGAGATCGCCACCGCCGACGCCGTCTTCCTCGGCGACACCCACGACGACCGTTCCCTGCACGCGAAGCAGCTGGAGATCATCAAGGCCCTCTACGCCAAGAACCCGCGGCTCGCCATCGGTCTCGAGATGTTCACCATCGACAGCCAAAAGGCCCTCGACGACTGGACAAGCGGCAAGCTCTCCGAAAGCGACTTCCTCCCCATCTATGCCAAAAACTGGAGCTACCCGTGGGAGCTCTACCGGGAGATCTTCCTTTTCGCCCGGGAGAAGAAGATCCCCATCATCGCCCTCAACGTCCCCAAGCCGGTGATCGGCAAGGTGGTCCGCATGGGAGCCGGCGCCCTGACCGACGGCGACCTCATCGGGCTCCCCCCCGGCCCCTGGAGTCTCAGCCCCCGCCAGGCCGACTACCTGAGGCTGATCCGCCAGCAGGCCTTCGGGAACCTTCCCCCCCGCTTCCCATCCGCCAACTTCGACCAGGCCCAGGCGCTGCGCAACCACACCATGGCCTCGTGCGTCATGAGGTACCTGGAGAGGACGCCGGGGAGCCAGGTGGTAGTCATCGCCGGGACCTGGCACTCCATCAGAAACGGGGTCCCGGACGGCATGAAGCGGTACGGCAAGGTCGAAGCCCGGGTCCTTTTGCAGGACCTGGTGGAGTTCAAGTGGCTGAAGCCGACCGCCGAGGACGCCGACTTCCTGATCCTGGGCGACCGCTAGCCGCGGCCGGCCCTGCGCTCCGGGTTGCTACCCGATCAGCGCCGACACCGATTCGTTGAGCTGCTTGATGTCGAAAGGCTTGGGGATGAAGTTCACCCCCGCCAGCTCCCCCCGGTGCTCCCGCTCGAGGAAGCTCCTCGTGTAGCCCGACATGAAAAGCACCGGGCACTCCGGCCAGACCCTCCTGATGCGGGTGACCATCTCCTCCCCGTTCATGCCGGGCATCACCACGTCGGTCAGCACCAGGTCGACCCGGGTCCCCCGCTCGCAGAGGGCGATCGCCTGTTGGGGGGAGGTCGCCTGCAGCACCGTGTACCCCATCTCCTCCAGCATCCCGGTGGTGGTCTTCAGGAGCATCTCCTCGTCCTCGACCAGCAGGATGATCCCGCTGCCGTGGCCGTGGCCGGCGACGGAAGGCTCATCCCCCCCACCCCCCCCCTTAAGGCGCGGAAGGTAGATGGTAAAGACCGTCCCCGCGCCGGGCGCGCTCTCGCACTGGATCACGCCGCCGTTTTGGGCCACGATCCCGTACACGGTGGAGAGCCCGAGCCCGGTCCCCTTGCCGATCTCCTTGGTGGTGAAGAAAGGCTCGAAGATGTGGTCGCGGGTCTCGCTGTCCATCCCCACCCCGGTGTCCGACACCGTCAGCCGGACGTAGTCGCCTGGCCCCAGGCCGCACCCCTCCTGGTAGTCCCCCATGATGGTGACGTTGGCGGTCTCCATGGAGAGCGCCCCCCCCTGCGGCATGGCGTCGCGGGCGTTCACCGACAGGTTCATGAGGATCTGGTCGACCTGGACCGGGTCCATCAGCACGTTCCAAAGCCCCTCCCCCGCCCGCAAGGTGAAGCGGACATCCTCCCCGATCAACCGGCCGAGGTTCTTCTTGTACTCCGCGATCAGGGTGTTGAGATTGACCTGCTTGGGGGCGGTCGGCTGCTTGCGGGAGAAGGCCAAAAGCTGGCGGGTGATCTGGCTGGAACGTTCGGCCGCCTTCAGGATCTGGTCGAAGGCCTCCCAGAGAGGGTCCTCCGGGGAAAGCCGCAGCTTGGAGAGCTCGGCCCTCCCGAGGATGACGCAGAGCATGTTGTTGAAGTCGTGGGCGACGCCCCCCGCCAGCCGGCCGATCGACTCCATCTTCAGCGACTGCTGCAGCTGCTCCTCGAGGCACTTGCGGTGGGTCACGTCGGTGACCGTCGCCAGCACGCGCCGGTCGTTCCCCAGCTGGACCCTCCGCATCCGGACCTCCACCCAGAACAGCCGGCCGTCGGCCGCCCTGGCGTGCCAGGGGAACTCCGGCTGTTCCCCGGCGGCGGCCCGCCTGAGGAAGGCGTCGGCCTCGGCGGCCGAATAGGGAGGGCTCCCGGCGCTGATATCGCCGACGGTCAGGGCGAGCGCCTCGTCGTGCGGGTAGCCGTACATCTCGCACATGGTCCGGTTGACGTCGAGAATGGCTCCGCTCTCCGCGTCGTGGATGATGATGGCGTCGCTCGACGCGTCGAACATGGTCCGGAAGCGGCTCTCGCTCTCCCTGAGGACCGCCGCCTGTTCCGTGAGGAGCTCCTCGGCCCTCTGGCGCTCGGCCAGCTCATCCTCCAGCTGCCGGGCGGTCAGGTGGAGCTCCTCGCCGTAGTGGACGATCTCCGCCGTCTTGCGGCGCACCTGGCGGCGCAAAAGCGCGGAAAAGGCCACCGACAGCACGAGCAGGGCCGCCACCGCGACGAAGGCGTCCTTGAGCCATCCCGGCATGACCCGGATGGTGGAGGCGTTACCGTGCGACCACCGCTCCAGCGCCCGGTGGTACGGCGACCCCTCGGTCCTTCGCCACGTGTCGAGGTAGCGGTCGAGGGTGGCGAGCACCTCCTGGTTTCGCCCCTTGGCCACCGCGAAGTAGATGTCGAAGGGGTTGAAGATCACCCCCGAGGAGTGCAGTCCGTAATCGTGCTGTTTCGCCGACCCGAAGGTGTTGTTGGCCACCGCTCCGTCGACCGCTCCGGCGGCCACCGCCTTGAAGAGCTCCTCGAAGTTGCCGTACTCCACTAGGCGGCAGGGGATCTCGAACTTGTCGACCAGGTTCTTGAAGTTGGCTCCGTTGAAGTCCCCCTTCATCACCCCGATCCGCTTGTTCCTCACGTCCCGGATGTTTTCGATGGAGGAGCCGCCCGGCACGTAAAGCTCCGCCCAGACGGTCAACAGCGGCGTTTTGCCGTAGTCGAGGAACTTGGCCCGCTCGGCGGTATAGGCCACGTTGGTCACCACGTCGACCTCCCCCCGCTGGACCCGGGCCAGGCCGTCCGCCCAGTTCCCGTAGACGTAGGTGATGGTCCACCCCTCGCGGCGGGCGATCTCGTCCAAGAGGTCGACGTACGCCCCCTTGACCGTCTTGTCGGGGGCCTGGAACAGGGTGGGGTAGAAATTGAACGCCGCCACCCGGACCTCACGGGGGGGAGCGGCGAAGGCGGCGGAGAGCGACAGCACCGTCGCGACGGCGAGTATCAAAAGTAGAGCTCTTCTCATGGTACCGACTCCTGCGTCGGGGGCCTGGTGAGGGCCGGGATCGTTCGGTGCCGCTCCGACAGGGGAGAGCATACTGTATGCCATCGGCATTTGTCGCTAAAAATTAAGGATAAAAGGAGGTTAGGGGAAATGAAGGGATGGGGGGGGGGCCGGAAAGGTGCCGTATTCGACGGGGCGCCGGCTGCCGGGGAGCGGGTAACCGGGCGGAGAATCGAGGGATTAACCGGGACCAGGGGAGCCTTTCTCAGGGGCGGCCGGGCCGGGCTCCTGGCCGGCCAACTCCCACTCGCCGCTGTTGAGGTCGTGCCGGAGCAGGTAGCGGGAGCCGTCCCCGACCCTCCCTATTCCCCGACCTTGACCACCACCGCCCCCCTGACCCCGGCTCTAAGGGCGGCCAGTGCCTCGTTGGCCTGTTCCAGCGGGAAGGCGGTCACCTCGGTCCGGACCGGGACCCGGGGAGCGAGGGCGAGGAAATCGGCGGCGTCCCGCCGGGTGAGGTTGGCGACCGAGCGGAGGACCCGTTCCCCCCAGATGATGTGGTAGGGAAAGGAGGGGATGTCGCTCATGTGGATCCCCCCCAGCACCACCACGCCCCCCTTCACCACCGCCTCCAGCGCCAGGGGGACCAGCTCGCCCGCCGGGGCGAAGATGATGGCGGCATCGAGTCCCCCGGCGGGAATCTCCCCGGCTCCACCGGCCCAGGAGGCCCCCATCTCCAGGGCGAAGCGCTGCCCCTCGCGGTCGCCCGGGCGGGTGAAGGCGAAGAGCTCGCGCCCCTGCCAGCGTGCGACCTGGGTGACGATATGGGCCGCGGCGCCGAAGCCGTAGATCCCGAGCCGCCTGCCGGGGCCGGCCATCACCAGCGAGCGGTAGCCGATGAGCCCCGCGCAGAGAAGGGGAGCCGCCTGGAGGTCGGGGTACCCCTCCGGTATCGGAAAGCAGAAGCGGTGGTCGGCGACCGTGAAGTCGGCGAGCCCGCCGTCGATATGGTAGCCGGTGAAGCGGCCGTGATCGCAGAGGTTCTCCCGCCCGTCCCGGCAGTAGTCGCAAAAGCCGCAGGTCTTCCCGAGCCACGGGACGCCGACCCGGTCGCCGATCCGGAAGGCGGAGACCCCGGCGCCCACGGCGGATACGCTGGCGACCACCTGGTGGCCGAGCACCAGGGGGAGCTTGGGGTCGGCGAGCTCGCCGTCGAGGATGTGGAGATCGGTCCGGCAGATCCCGCAGGCGTGGACCCTCAGCAGGAGCTCACCCGGCCCCGGCGCGGGGAGATCCCTCTCCACCAGCCGAAGCGGCTTCCCCGTCCCCTCGAAGATCATGGCGCGCACTGTCCCACCTCCTGAAACTCCCCCCCAACGACATCCCGAGGTTCATCGTAGGGTGGGGAGCCCTCTGCCCACCACTGCGACCTTCGACTATCCCCTCGCCCCCAGCGGGGGAGAGGGGATTTTTAGCCATATCACATGAACGGACGAGGGGATGGCTCTCTTATCCTCCGGTGGCCGCGTGCCCCTCTTCGTGTTCCTCCCGGTCGTGGAGACCCGAGTCGGTCACCACCACCAGCACCTCCTCCGGCGCCATCGGCCGCGAATGGAGGAACCCCTGGAAGTAGCGGCACCCCATCTCCTTGAGGATCTCCCGCTGGGCCACCTCCTCCACCCCTTCGGCAACCGTCAGCATGCTGAGGTTTCTGGCCAGGTTGACCACCGACTGGGCGATCGCCTGATTGTTGGGATTGCGGGTGATGTCCTTGACGAAGGAGCGGTCGATCTTCAGCACGGTGACGGGGAAGTTCTTGAGATAGCTCAGCGAGGAGTAGCCGGTGCCGAAGTCGTCGATGGCGATCTTGCACCGGAGGTCCCGGATCTTGGTGAGGATCCTGGTCG
Organism: Geomonas sp. Red276; assembly: GCF_054784495.1. Lineage (NCBI taxonomy): Bacteria > Pseudomonadati > Thermodesulfobacteriota > Desulfuromonadia > Geobacterales > Geobacteraceae > Geomonas > Geomonas sp. Red276. The sequence continues at coordinate 24,262 of NZ_BLXW01000014.1, read as the reverse complement.
CCTCGTCCGGCCGCTCGACCAGGCAGCTTTCGGTGAGCTCCAGCTCCAGCCGCTCCGGGTCGATCCCCGTCTCCTCGAGGATACCCTTGATGGTCTCGATCAGGGCGGGGGATTTGAACTGGGCCGCCGAGATGTTGACCGCCATGGCGAGGTCGGTCCCCATCTCCCGCCAGGCCACCTGCTGGCGGCAGGCGGTCTTCAGCACCCATTCCCCGATCGGGACGATCTGCCTGGTCTCCTCGGCGATCGGGATGAAGCGGGCGGGCTCCACCTCTCCCAGCACCGCGCTATGCCACCGCAAGAGGGCCTCCACCCCGATGACCTCCCCGCACTGGAGGCAGACCTTCGGCTGGTACACGAGGGAGAGCTCGTCGAACTCCAGGGCGTGCTGCAAGGCGTGGATCAGGCTCAGCCGCTCGTGGAAGGCGCGGTCGAGCTGCTCGGAGAACATCCGGAAGGTGTTGCGGCCGGCGTCCTTGGCGTGGTAAAGGGCGAGGTCCGCGTTCTTGCCGAGGGTCATGGGGTCCTCGGCATCCTTGGGATAGAGGGCCACCCCGATGCTGGCGGTCACCAGCAGTTCCTGCCCCTCCAGCTGCACCGGTTCCCCGGTCGCCATGAGAAGCTTCTCCACCACGAACATCACCGTGCTCTCCCGCTGGACGTCGTGCAGGATGATGGCGAACTCGTCCCCTCCCAGCCGGCAGACCACGTCGTCGTCCCTGAGGATGTTGAGGTAGCGGACCGCCATCACCTTGAGGAGCTGGTCGCCGGCGGCGTGCCCGAGGCTGTCGTTGACGTGCTTGAAGTTGTCGAGATCGAGGTAGATGAGGGCGAAGCCTATGTCGTGGCGCTTGCTGCGGGCCAGCGCCAGGTCGAGCCGGTTTTGCAGCAGTCGCCGGTTGGGAAGCCCGGTCAGCCCGTCGTAGTAGGCGAGCCGGTGCTTCTCGTTCTCGGCATAGCTGATCTCGCGGATCCTCTCGTCGAGGGCGAGGGTCATCTCGTCGAAGGAGCGCGCGAGCTGCCCGAGCTCGTCCTTGGTGTAGAGGAGCCCGCTTCGGGCCGAGAGGTCGCCACCCTCCACGAGCTTGGCCGCATGGACGATCCGCTCCAGCGGCCTGATGATGAAGCGGCTGGCGAAGAGCCTGGTGAGCAGGGTGGTCAAGACGGCGGCCAGCGTGAAGACCGCCACCGAAATCCAGAGCGAGCGGCGGGCGGTGGCGGTGGCGATTTTTTCGGGGATGGAGACCCGGATGTAGAGGTAGGGGGGGGCGTCGGGGGAGAGCCTGAGCCTCTTGAAGGCGAGGTGCCGGCGGGCGCCGTCCAGGCCGACCCCGGTGAAGATCCCCTCGTCGTCGGTCCCGGTCATGTGCCGCCTGAGGTCGGGGTGGTCCGGCTTGCCGTCCTGGTTTTCGAGCCCCAGGTGCGAGTAGCGCATCAGCACCGTTCCCCGGTGGTCGGTCAGATTGACGATGGAGCCGTAGGGAAAGTTCTGGGCGTCGAAGCTCTTGGCGAAGCCGTCGAGGTCCTGGGCGGCGTACAGCACCAGGATCGGCTGCTGCTTCTCATTCAAAACCGGAAGGGCGAAGTGGATGGTGGGCTTGTGGACGGCGCGGGAGACGGCGAACTCGCCGGCCACGAACTTCCTGGTCCTCAACGCCTCCTTGAAGTAGCGCCGGTCGGCGACCGAGTACTGGATGGGGAGCGGCTGGATGACCCCGGTGGCGATCACCCGCCCGTCGATGTCGGCCACCCCGACGTTGAGGCCGGAGGGGCTCTTGGTCAGGATGAGGTTCAAAAGCTTCATGCACCCGGCGGGATCCTTGAGCCGGATCTCGGGGTACTGGGAGAGGGCCACCATCAGGCTGCGCATCCCCTCCACCTCGGCGACGTGCTCGGCGGCGATGGCCCGCACCCCGGCGATGACCTTCTGTTCCGCTTCGTGGCGCTTGTCCAGGTACTGGTTGAAGACGAACACGCAGAAGACCACGAAGATCGGGATACCCGAACCGAGCATGATCGCGACGATCATCGACCTGATGGAGCTGTCTTTGGACAACGTCTTCCCACCTCACGCCCGACTCTCTTCTCTTAACCCGCCCCCCTTCGTCCAGCAAGGTGGCGCTGCCATTGGATGAGGCGCGGACAAGCTTACTCAAAGCGGGAAAATATCACAAGCATAAATCAATTAAATCGACCCAACCTGGGGTCGTGAAGGGGCCGGCCGTCGCCGGTTCGTCGATAAAGGGAACGCCGGGTCCCGTAACGCCCGGCCGGCTCCCGAAAGGCGCGCCCGCCCCGGGGGTCAGTCGAAGGCCTTGCGGATGGCCTCCCGAAGATCCGGCAGGCGGTACGGTTTCTGGACGAACCCGGCGAGCCCCTGTCCGGAGAACTTCCTGGCCACCTCGGTATGGGAGAAGCCGCTCGAAAGGATCACCCTGGCCGCGGGGTCGAGCCGGCGCAGCTCGCGGTAGCACTGCTCCCCGTCCATGCGCGGCATGGTGAGGTCCAGGATGACCAGCGAGATGTCGCCGGCGGCGCGGTAGATCTCCAGCGCCTCCCGCCCGTCCGCCGCGGTCAGCGGGGTGAACCCGAGCGCCTCCACCATCTCGCTGCAGATCCCCCGCACGGCCTCCTCGTCGTCCACCACCAGGACCTTCCCCTCTCCCCTCCAGGCATCCGGGAGGCGTCCCTCGCGAATCTCCAGCGGCCGCCGCTCGCCGGCCGGGAAGAGGACCGTGAAGGTGCTCCCCCGCCCGGGTTCGCTTTCCACCTTGATGGTCCCCCGGTGCCCCCTGACGATCCCGAGCACCGCCGACATCCCGAGGCCGCGGCCGGTGAACTTGGTGGTGAAGAAGGGATCGAAGACCTTGGCCAGGACCTCCGGCGGCATCCCGCACCCGGTGTCGGCCACCTCGAAATAGACGTACTCCCCTTCCGGTATCCGGTCCGACAACCACGGCCCCTGCAGGTAGCGCTCGTCGCAGGAGCGCGAACCGGTGCGGATCTCGATCCTCCCCCCCTCCTCCCCGAGCGACTCCGAGGCATTGATGACCAGGTTCATGATCACCTGGCGGATCTGGGTGGCATCGGCGTCGATCGGCGGGAGGTGGTGGGCCAGGCGGTGGACGAACTCCGCCTTCTTCGACAGGGATACCTGGATCATGGGGCCGAGCTCCTCCACCAGGGAGCTGAGATCCACCGATTCCACCACGAACCTCCCCTTTCCCGAGTAGGCGAGCATCTGGTTGGCGAGATCCGCCGCCCGACCGGCCGCCTTCTCGATCCGCTCCAGGTTTTCGCGGACCGCCGAGTCGTCCGGCAGACGCATCAGGGCCAGGTCGGCGTTGCCGATGATGCCGGTGAGGATGTTGTTGAAGTCGTGGGCGATGCCGCCGGCCAGCACCCCGAGGCTTTCGAGCTTCTGGGCGTGGAGAAGCTGCCGCTCCAGGAGCCGGCGCTCCTCCTCCGCCTCCTTGCGCTCGGTGACGTCGCGGGCGGTGGCGTAGGTGATCCCGTCCGCCCGGTCGTGCACGGCGCTCCAGGAGAGCCAGCGGACCGATCCGTCCTTGCAGAGGTAGCGGTTCTCGAACCGCAGCGAATGCCCGATCTTCATCTGGCGGTGCATCTCCTCGACGGTCGCCTCCCGGTCGTCGGGGTGGACGAATTCGAGGAAGGGGCGGGAGACGAGCTCCTCGGGGGAGTAACCGAGGACCTCGGTGCAGACGGGATTGACCTTCAGGAAGGCCCCCAGGGGATCCGCTATGCACATGAAGTCTTCGGAGGTCATGAACAGGGTGTAGTACTGCCCGAGCTCCCGCTCGGCCCGCCGGGAGTCGGTGACGTCGTGGGCCGAGCCGTAGAAGTACTCGAGCCGGCCGTCGGCGTCGAAGCAGGCGGTGCTCGAATCGTGCAGCCAGCAGTAGCTCCCGTCCCTCTTCTTCAGGCGGTATTCGAGATCGAGGTTCACCGTCGGCCCGCTCCTTTTCCCGAACTGCTCCTCGAGGAAGGTGAAGACCCGCTCGCGGTCCTCGGGATGGAAGTACTCGTCCCGCAGCCGGTCGAGGGTCACCTTCCTGAACTCCTCCACCGGGTGGCCGGTGATCTCCTCGAAGGAGGGGCTCAGGTAGTCGTACCCCCCCTTGAGCACGTTGAGGCGGTAGAGGACGTGATGGCGGCTGTTGAGGGCCTGTGAGAAACAGCGGGTGGCGTTTTGCAGTTCGTCACTTTTCAGCCGTCGCATCTTGACGAGCAGGACGGCGGCCAACAGGGCGAGGACCAGGAGGAACAGGAAGGAGGAGGCGATGAGAACTCCGGGGGCGCAGAGGGTATCGGTGAAGGAAGAGGCCGCCGGGAGAGGCGCGGTTGCGGGGCTGGCGGCCAGAGCGGGGAGGGTGGCGAGTGATAGGGGCCGGTATGTTCGTTGTCGAACTGTCATGAGGTTCCCGGATGAAGTTTCAATGACGGAATTATACCGGCGCGAAGCATCGGGGACAACCACAATGATCTCTTAACCGCTCAGTGTTTCTCTGAGAAGGACCCCGCTACTGGCAGCGAAGCGGACCAGGCGGGAAACTGTGAGTGACCATTCCCGGTGACATGTCATTATGTTCAGCCCTATGCCTGCGGCTGTACTATAATGGTCGGTGTGACAACAAACGCTTCTTCAGTGGAGGTGAGCGCATGATGACCAAGCGAAGCGTTTTTCCCGGCCTGATACTGGCACTGTCTCTCTGCTTGATCCCCGCGACAGTAACGGCGCCCCTTGCCGCCGAGGGGGGAGCTACCTCCTCGACCGACAAGCCTCTTGACGAGATGCCGGTATTGACCGGAAACGACTGGCGGGTCCTGACGCCGGAGACCAAGCTGGCCTTCATCCTGGGGGTGGGGCACGTGGTGACCATCGAGGAGAACGTCATCGAGCGGCATCCCGACCTGCGGCGCAAGGGGTTCGTCGCCAAGCTGGCCGAGGGGCTGGCCGGGGTGCCGATGGACAGCATAATCCGGACCATAGACACCTACTACACCGAGCACCCGGATGACCTGGGACTGCCGGTGATGGCGGTCATGTGGCAGCAATTGGTGCGGCCTAAACTCAAAACGGGGATCGCGGACCGTCCGTTCAGCGGCCAGAACTGACCGCGGGCGTGGACAGGTCTCAGGAGGCCAGGTATGAGACCAGTGAGATATCTGACGGTCGTCCTGGTGGCGGCCTTGACCTTTGGTTGTGTTGGTATGAACAGACAACAGCAGAGCACCCTCTCCGGCGGGGCCATAGGCGCCGCCGGAGGCGCCTTCCTCGGTGCCGTGAGCGGCGGAAGCCCGGCAGTCGGGGCTGCGGTCGGCGGTGCCGCCGGTGCCCTGACCGGCTTCATTCTCGGCGACCCGAGAAACGACCGGCACTACTACCGCCGCAGGTAACGACAGGGGACCGGCTCCCGTGGGCCGGTCCCCTTCACCGTTTCACCGTGGCTAACGGGGAGCGGCTCCGCCAGGTGCCTCTCCCCCTCGGTCGCGCTAACGGGGACCGGCTCCGCCAGGTGCCTCTCCCCCTCGGTAGCGGTCACCGCTACGCCGTGGCCGGGAAGAGCACCCGGAAAACACTTCCCCTCCCCGGCTCGCTCTCGATCTGCACCACCCCCTCGTGCCCGCGGACGATCCCCTGCACCGCGGACATCCCGAGCCCCCGCCCGGTGAACTTGGTCGTGAAGAAGGGTTCGAAGATCTTGGCCCGGGTCTCCTCGTCCATCCCGCAGCCGGTGTCCGCCACCTCCAGCACGACGTAGCTCCCCGCCGCCATCTCTTCGCTCACCCAGGCCCCTTTCAGCTCCTCCCGCTCGCACCACCTGGACGAGGTCCGGATGACGATGGACCCCGTCGCATCGCCGATGGCCTCGGAACCGTTGACCACCAGGTTCATGATCAACTGCCGGATCTGGGCGGCGTCCCCCTTCATGAGGGGAAGCGGCCGGGCGAGCTCCAGCCGGAGCTCCACCTTGGCGGGGAGCGAGGAAAGGAACACCCGCTCCTGCTCCTCGACCACCTTGTTGAGATCGATCGGTTCGACCACGAACATCCCCTTCCCCGAGTAGGCGAGCATCTGCTTGGCGAGGTCGGCCGCCCGCATCGCCGACTGGCTCACCCGCTCGAGGAACTCGCGCAGCGGCGAGTCGGGCTTAAGCCGCATGAGGGCGAGCTCGGTGTTCCCCACGATGGCGGTCAGGATGTTGTTGAAGTCGTGGGCGATCCCCCCCGCCAGCACCCCGAGGCTCTCCATCTTCTGGGCGTGCATGAGCTGGCGCTCGAGGCAAAGCCGCTCCTCCTCGGCCTGCTTTCTCTCGGTGATGTGCTTGGCCTGCTGCACGTTCTGCAGGGCCTGGCGGGAGAGCTGGCTGGCGATCAGGAAGAGGGCGTCGCTCACCTTCTGGAACTGCTCAAGCGACATCCGGTTCACCCTGGAGAGCGCCTCGCGGTACTCATCCTCGTCCGCCCCGATCTCCCTCGCGTAGGCCATCATGGACTCCGGGTCGCAGGAGTCGTCGAGTACCTGCCCGACCAGCCAGATGGCGATCTGGCGCTCCCCGACCCGGATGCTCGCCCCGCCGTCCCACAACCCGCCGCTCAGGCAGTGCTGGATGGCCGGGCCGTGGTGCGTCTTCCCGATCGCCGCGGCGGAGCGGTAACAGTTGGCGAGCCCCTTCGTGGTGCCCCGGATGACGTGCTCGCAGAGGTGGCAGAAGTTGCTCGGGCGGGTGATCGGGGCCCCCTCGACATCGGTGATCAGTGAGGCCACCCCCATCGCCTCGGCGAAGGCGTCCTGGATCCGCTGGATCTCGTCGAGGTCGAAGAGGTCCTCGAACTTGATGTCGGAGGTGCTCCCCGGCGGGCTGGTGAGCGCCACCAGGCGATGCTTGAGCGCCTCTTCCATCCGTTTCTGGTCGGTGATGTCCCGGTTGATGCCGATCATCCTGACCGCTGACCCGTCTCCGTCCCGGATCACGATCCCGTCGGCCTTGAGGTGCCTCACCGTGCCGTCCGGGGCGACCACCCGGAACTCGGAGTCGAAGTCCCCCTCCCCCTCCAGGGCGGCGGCACAGTCGGCCATCGCCCGTTCCTTGTCGTCGGGGTGCAGCCCGATGATCCAGGTGTACACCGATCCGGTGAACTCCTCGCGGGGTATGCCGTAAAGTTCCAGCATCCGGTCGTCCCAGACCATGGTCTCTTCCCGGATGTTCCAGTCCCAGACCCCGAGGTGCCCGGAGCTGGTGGCCAGCTGGAGCCGCTGGAGGGTGACCTGCAGCCGGCTCGTCATCTCGTCGAAGACCCGGCCGAGCTCGCCGAACTCCCCGCCGTCGAGCAGCGGCCCCACCCGGGTGCCGAGGTTTCCCCCCACGAGCTGCTGGGATGCCACCCGCAGCCTCGCCACCGGCTCGGTGATCGAGCGATTCCCGATGATGACCGCCAGCAAAAAGGCGCAGCCGGCGAAGGGGAGCAGCATGGCGATGCTGTACGCGAGCTTGCGGTTCTCGTTTTCCACCGCCGCCTTGAGCGACATCCCCGCTATCACGTAGAGGTAGGGGGTCGGTTCGCCCGCCAGCCGCAGGGTCCGCCAGCTGCTGATCCGCAGCTGCCCGTCGTTGCGTAGCAGCACGCCAGTCCCCCGGCCGCCCCCCTGCGACAGCGCCTTCCAGGCCGGCGGCGAAACCGGAGTCCCCAGCGGCCGCACCGTTTCGACCCCTCGGCTGAGCGTCAGCCCCCGGTGATCGACCAGCACGTAGTTGGTGTCGCGGGGAAGCCGGGAGCGCCGCAGGATGGAGCGCATGATGTCGAGGTCGTAGCTCAGGATGACCGTGCCGCTGAAGCCGTTTCCCTGGCGCGTGAGGGGGTAGGCGAACGAGATGGTGGGGGTGTTGAGGACCCGGTGGAGGGCGTACTCGCCGGAAGAGAAGCGCATGGTGGCCCGGGCGCTCTTGAAATAGCGGCGATCTGCTATGGAGACGTCATCCATGCCGGGGATGGAGGAGGCCCAGATCCGCCCGGTCTCGTCGGAGATCAGGATGCTCGTGTACTGCGGGTTCTTCTTGTGGATGCGGACGATGAGGGGCTCGACCTTCTCCTTGTTCCGCCTGTTCACCTCGGGGAGGTCGGCCAAAAGGCTCCCCAGAAGCTGGGCTTCGGTGATGAGGCTCTCCTGTCTGGCCGCTATGTTGTCGGCGAGCTTCTGGGTTTCGATCTCGGCGTTGCGGTAGCTTTCGTGGCGTGCCCTGAGGCCGGAATAGACGATGATCCCCAACGCGGGAAGCGTCAGCAGGATGGCGATGACGAGGAGCTGAATGCGAATCGGCAGTTTGGTGAATCTCGACATAAGGAGACTCCTGCACTGTTTCACCACTCATGCATCACATTCGGAAGGGGGCTTGGCTGAACGCAGGCTAATTCAACCACTATACCGTAAATGGGCTCCTTGGCAAACGGGTCCTCCGGATCTGTCATAGTCCCAGACACGAAAGTCTCCTATGTCATGGCGGGGCGCCCCTGATTCAATGTGGACCTTCACTCACCCCTGCCCTCTCCCGGTGGGAGAGGGAGAGACTGCGCTGCGCTAGGTGAAGCGGGCCGCATCGGAAGATCATCGGGAATCAAAATGAAAACGCCCCCGGCTTGCGCCGGGGGCTTCTTTCATGGTTTGGTTACCACCACGGCGGAGGAAACGTTCCATGGGCTGTCGGCGTACCCGCTCTTCACCGCCTTGACCCGGAAGACGTAGGTCCCGCTGGCGGGAACGGTGACGATGGCGACGGTGGCGGTCCCGCTGTAGGCCGCCGTGTAGGGGCCGCCATCCTTGCTGTACTGCAGCTGGTAGGTCACTCCGCTCACGTTGCTCGTACCCCAGGCGACCTTGACACTCCCGGTGCTGCTGGTGGCCGGGACCACGATCGGGGCCGGCATCCCGCAGGCGAGGGTGACCGTGCAGCTGCTGGTTGCCGAGTACGGGCTGTCGGCGTACCCGCTCTTCATCGCCTTCACCCGGAAGGTGTAGGTACCGTTGGCGGTAACGGTGACCATCACCACCGTGGTGGTGACGGTGGCGGCTACCGTGTAGGCTCCGCCGTTTCTGCTGTACTCGAGCTGGTAGGTCGTCCCGCTCACGCTACCGGCGGCCCAGGCGGCCTTGATGCTCCCGGTGCTGTTGGTGGCCGGCACGGTGAGCGAGGTGGGGGGACCGCAGGTGAGGGTGACCAGGCAGGTGGCGGTCGCCGAGTACGGGCTGTCGGCGTACCCGCTCTTCATCGCCTTGACCCGGAAGGTGTAGCTCCCGCCGGCCGGCACGGTGACCATGGCGACGGTGGCGGTTCCGATGTAGGCCGCCGTGTAGGGGCCGCCATCCTTGCTGTATTCGAGCCGGTAGGTCGTCCCGCTCACGCTCCCGGCCGCCCAGGCCGCCTTGATGGTCCCGGTGCTGCTGGTCACCGGCACGGTGAGGCCGGTGGGGGCGTCGCAGGTGAGGGCGACCAGACAGGTGGCGGTCGCCGAATACGGGCTGTCGGTGTACCCGCTCGCCTTCGCCTTGACCCGGAAGGTATAGCTTCCGTTGGCGGTGACGTTCACCGTCGCCACCGTGCCGCTGACGGTGGCCGCTACCGTGTAGGGAGCGCCGTCTTTACTGTACTCGAGCTGGTAGGTCACGCCCCCCACGCTCCCGGCGGCCCAGGCCGCCTTGATGCTCCCGGTGCTGTTGGTCCCCGGCACGGTAAGTGAGGTCGGAGCGCCCAACTGGGGGGCGGTCAGGGTGATCGTGTTTCCGGCCGCCGTGTTGTTCCCCCGGTTGTTATCGGTCTGCCGGTTGGTGTAATCCGCATAGGCCAAGAGGTAATAGCTCCCCCCGCGGGTCAGGGCGGGGACGGTCACCGGCGTCGATCCGCTGCTGCAGCCACCGGCGGCCAGCGTCGCCACGCTCCTGCTTCCGAGGAAGACGTCGTCACTGGAGACCGCCACGTCGGTCGAGAGGTAGAAGGCGACCAGGAATCCGGTGGCGGAGCCGGGGCCCGCGTTGCAGACGGTGTCGGTGACGGTGATGGCGGCGTTCTGGGTGGCCTGTGAGGGGCCCGCGACCGACTGCATCGCGAGGTCTACCGGCGGAAGACGGGTGATGTCCAGGCTGACGCTCGCCATGTTGCCCAGGGTGTCGGTCGCGGTCACCAGGACCGGGTTGTCCCCGATGGCGAGGTTGACGGTAAGGCTGAAGTAACCGTCACCGGCCCGCGGTGCAACCACGGTTCCGTTGACCGTCACCTGGCTCACCCCGGACGGGTCGGTGGCCACACCGGAGATGAGCGTGGCGGGGAGGGTGGTGTTGTTCCCTTCCGAGGAGGTCGCCGTCAGTTCGGGCGGGAGGCTGCGGGTGGTGAGGGTGAGGGGGATGGAGGTGACGTTCCCCGCTTCGTCGCTGCTCGACACCGCGAGGTAGTAGGCGGTCGCCTCTTTCAGGGACGAGAGGACCACCCGGTGCTGCAACACCAGCGTCCGGTCGGTCACGTTGGCTCCCAGGGTCTGGGTATCGCCGTAGTCGACCACCGAGTTGGCGGGCTCGTCGCTGTTCCAGCCGACCACCCCGCCGGTGTCGGTGACGGCGGTGACGGCGGCGGCGGAGAGTACCGGCGGCACGTCGTCGACCGTGGCGGTGGCGGTTGCCGTCGCCGGGTTCCCGGTCCCGTCGTTGCCGTCGTGGTAGACGGCCGTGATGGTGTCGCCACCGGATACCTGGAGGCGGCCGTCGTTAGGGACCGCCGTTCCCGGGGCGAGGGGGAGCCGGCCGGTGAAGATCGCGCTGGCGGGCCCGCTCTCGGTCAGGAGGACCCGCTCTCCGGCCGGCTCGCTGCCGCTTAAGAGCAGTACCGTTACCTGCTCCGCACGGGCGGGATCGGTGTCCAGGTCACGGTCCACCACCCTGATGTTGACCTCGCCCCCGGACGCGTAGAATTTGCGGTCGAGGACGATGCCCCCTCTCGGGGTCGGCCCGATCACCCCGGTGACCGCCAGGGCGAAGGGCTGGGGCCCCATGGGAACGTTGTAGGCGGTGACGGCGACCCGGTAGACACCCGCCGCCGGCGCCTTGATCAGCACCTGCTCCTCGACGTTGAGGCGGTCCGGCGTCCCCCCGGCCACCGACGCCCCGTCGATGAAGGCGTTACCGGGATAGACGCTCCCGTCGGGTCCGGTAACCGTCAGGTCGAGGTCGTTGACCAGGGCCTTGGAGGCGCCGGTCGCGCCGGGATAGTCGGACCAGGCCAGGGTCACCTTGAAGGGGTGGCTCCCGTCGGCCACCGGGATATCCTTGATCCAGCTGCCGCCGGTATCGAGCCCCGCCGTCTCGTCGGCCACCTGCAGGCTCTTCCCTTCTCCCGCGAAGAAGAGGGCGTCGTCCAGGGTGATCCTCCCCCACCCCTGTCCGGTCGAGGGGATGGTCCCGTCGGTGGAGGTCCCGGTCATCTCGCGGGCGCTGTTGATGAGGACCGCCCTGATAAGAGCCGCCGAGGGGATGAAGGCGGCGGAGGGAGAGGCGAACCCGTCCGGGTAGTACCCGTCGGTGAAGTACTGGCGGATCAAGGCGGCGGCGCCCGCCACCGCCGGGGTGGCCATCGAGGTGCCGCTCATGGTGATGGTACCGCTGTTGTAGCTTCCCTTGACGCCGTCGGAGTCGGCGGAGACGATCTGGTAGCCGGGGGCGGTCACCGTCGGCTTGATGCGGCCGTCGGCGGTGGGGCCGTTGCTGCTGAAGGTTGCGAGGTTGTCGGCCCCGCTTCCGTTGTAGGTGGCGCCGACGCTGACGACGTTCTTGGCCGTGGCCGGCTCCCCGACGGTCCCGCTGGCCGGCCCGGAGTTGCCGTTGGCGAAGAGGGCGACAAAATCAGGATGTTCCCAGAGGAAGCGGTCGGCACTCGCCGCGAAGGGACCGTAGGTATTGGTGCCGCTCCCCCAGCTGTTGGTGTGGAGGCGGGCACCGGCGTTGTAGGCGGCGGAGAACAGGAGGCCGAGGTCGCTGGGGGGATAGACGTAGGAACTGGCCCCCGCGGTGAGATCCTGCAAAAAGATCCGGGCCTTGGGAGCCATCCCGTTGGCGGTGGTGGCTCCGTCGACCGGGGTACGGTCGCCGCCGAGCGTCCCGCAGACGTGGGTGCCGTGCCCGGGGTTGTCGGCGTCGTAATCGTCCCCGTAGGTGCTGCTGTAGCCGACCAGCTTACGGTGAGTGGGGCCGACCGGCGCTCCCGCCGGGTCCCGAAACCAGGGCATGTCATAGTCGAGGCCGCTGTCACCCACCCCGATGATCTGCCCCTCGCCATGGAGGTTCCGGTCCCAGATCACCTTCCGTTCCGGGACGTTCCCCTGGATCACCCAGGCCGTCGTGTCGTTGAGAAGCTCCATCTCCGCGTGCTCGTCGATCCAGCTAACCTCCTCCAGTTGGGCCAGTTCGGCGAGCATGGCGGCCGCCACCGTCACCCGCAGGCCGCTGGGCCCCACGTCGAGGACCTCCCCACCCTTGCGCTGCACCGTGGCGAGCACCTTTTTCAGCTGGGCGGGATCGTCGATCGTGAGATGCACGGTGACCTTCTCCCCGGCCGGGGGGGCCAGGTGGCGTCCGCGCAGCCTTTCGTGCAGCTTGAAGGCCGGCTGAAAACGTGCGGTCCCCTCGATGTAGGGGAGCCGGGCGATGGCTTCCCGAGCGCCGTCGTCCATCACGGCGCGGAAGGCGAACTCCGGCAGGTAGTCGGTAAGGCGGCAACCGAGCCTTTCCACCTCCGCCTTCTGCTCAGGATGGATGGGGCCGGAGAACTTGACGATCCAGGCGCGGGCCCCCTTCTCCTCCCGCGCCTGAGGCAGGGCCGGCACCGCCGGCTCCTCCCCTTGCAGGCCGACCACTATCCCGTTGATTCTCACCTCGTGCCTGGCCGGCACGCCGGCCCAACTCCCCCTGGCTATCAGCAAAAGGAGGAGAAGGGAGATGAAGGTAAAAGTCCCGTGAAGCTTAGGCATGGCTCCCTCCTTTACTGGATGGTTCGCTTCCCGTCGCTGTCACTGGTGTGAGCGGTGACAGCCCGGTCAGTTGCGCGGATTGACCCGGCACCACGAGTACGGAAGAAGACACGGCCTATTACATTTCGAGTTCTCAGCTGCAGGCGCTTTAAAAAACGCTCTGCCAGTAGGGTAAAGGTCCGGCATTCAACAGGTACATTCCTGCGCAAAGCCTCTGTCGATCACCTCTTGAGCGTTGATGCAGGAAGTATATGCCTCGGCGAACTGCGCGGAAATCGGCTGAAAGGTTATTTAATTTGCAGCCGGGCCGGCTAGTTCAATGGACGGTCCCGAGGATGGGCCGAAGGGGTACCCGAGGTACCAGCGGCGGAATTACCGCCAGGGGAGCCTTACGGGGTAATACGGGGAAGAAAGCGGCCTAGGCCGGGTGGGGGTGAGTTGTGGTGAGCGAGGTGGTAAGGAGCAAAGTGGTGGAGAGACAGGTGGCGGGGAGCGAGAGCTGGATAATGCTTCAGGCGGCGGGGAAAAGCGGAGTGGCCGATTTCAGCTTGAGGGCGAGGGGGACCAGTTGTGCGCGGCTGGAGACGTTGGCGGTCTTGAAGATGCGGCCGAGGTGGGTCTTGACGGTATGCTCGCTCATGTTGAGGCGGGAGGCGATCTCGCGGTTCTTGAGCCCCTCCGCCACCAGTAGGAGGATCTCCTTCTCCTTTTTGCTGAAGCTCTCCAAGGGAGCCGGGGTCTGCATGGGGAAGGAGTTGTGGAGGTAGGCCTTGAGTTTGAGGTGATCGATCCAGAGTTCCCCTTCGAGGACGGTCTGCAACGCCTTGAGGAAGAGGTCCGAGCCGGTGTCGGTGGAGATCACGCCGTCGAGCTTGTGGGTGAAGAGGAGCCGCACGATCTCCTCCTCGGCCAGCCCGGTATCGATAAGGAGGACCTTGGTGTGGTTCCATCTGGCCGGCCGCGGCTCCTTCAGGGCGGCGACATCGACGAGCACCAGGTCGAAACTGGCGGCGAGGTCCGTCCCGCCGTCGTAGCCGACGTGCGCCACGTAGCAGCCGGAATTCCCCATGACTCCCTGCAACCCTTCGCAGAGAAGGCGGCTGCTCAGATTGATGAGAATGTTTGCTGGCATCGTTCCCATGTCCCCTCGCAGGTGGGCAGACAAAGGCAGCGGGTCCTTCTTCAGGGTCTGGTCAGCATATTCTCATAGCTAAAAAAGACTCGATCCTGGCAACCGGCATGGCTTTTTCAATCTCAACCGCCATGACAGATCTGAGTCTCGCCAATCACTCAAGGCAACAAATTGCTTTTATTATACAGCAACTTTCCCGGATGCATCCAGTATCGATCAGAAACTGATACACCACCCCTGGCGGTTCGTCAAGCACGCCCCTCCACAAATTCAGAGCCACCGTTCACTATCCCTCTCCCTCCGGGAGAGGGTATATTGTCGAGGACCTTCGGCAAAAAGAAGGGGAGTGCGCCCAAGGTCCCTTCCCCTTCAAGGGACAGGGTGAGGATGGGGTAAAAAAGGAATGGATAACTACGCGACAGAAGCGGCGGGAAGCGTTGAATTGGACGGTGGCGGCGCCACCGCCGGGGGGCTTCGCCAGACCAAAGAAAGGGCACGGGTTTCATCCCGTGCCCTTTTGGCAAGACCGCCGGTTACTCCGGTACCGATGGCGAATCCGCTGTCGGCTTCCTTTACAGCAAGTCGGAAACCTTTACAACCTCCGGGGCCATCATCCGGTCAGGCGTTGCGGCGCCGTTTCCCGTAGATGGCGAGGCTTAAGAATCCTGCCCCCAGCATCATCATGGTTCCCGGCTCCGGGACGGGGGGCGGATCCTCGTTGCCGCCGTTGCCGGCATACCCGGTGACGATGCCGTCCTTGGTGAAGATGTGGGCACCGGCCTCGTAACCGTCGGCGTTGGCCACCAGCACGTCGTCGATGCTGTTCCAGAAGAACGTGCTCGACGTATCGGTCAAGGTGAAGGTGAGGCTGTCCACGGCACAGGAGTAAGCAGCATTGCCGCTGATCCTCAGGTTGAAATTACCGAAGCCGCTCTCTTCGCCGCCCCTACTTTGCGGAGATGCGTACCCGGTGAGGATACCGCCACCGCTATTCTTACCGCCGGTCCAGCTGAAATTGGTCGCCGTGGCCGATCCGCCTCCGGTATTAAGGGCAACCGAACCGCCGTCCCCCAGCATGTAGCTGTCGAGCCCGGTCATGGTCACGGTAGCGGTGGTCGGGGTGAGCAGATCGACCTGAAGCGTCGCGTAAGGGCCGAGATAACCGGCATTGACCAGGGCAGAGTTCCCCACACCGATGGTCAGCGTCTCGCTGCCGAGGATCGGGGTAGCCGAGGCGCCCATCGGCAAGACAAGAGAAGCCAGCAGACCAAGTCCCGCAATCACACTCAATTTGCATTTCATGACACATCCCTCCAGACATTTCCTGTCCTGATCAGCCGCTATCTTCCGCTCAACTGCTCCCTACCCACGATGGGGAAGGAGAAGGAACCTTCAGCGGAAGAGGGTCGCCAATCGGGTTTCATGTTGATGTTTCTCTACGAGTAGTCGTTCGTTTTACCCCAGTGGCTGAATCCCCAATCCTCCTTCTCAGTTTCTGCCTGCTCTTTTAGGCACCTTACGAATCCGGTTTGCTGCGCCTGCCGTGATGCGGGAAACGGTAAATTGACCGGTGTGGCGACAGGATCAGCAAGCGCCATGCCAAGCTTAAATCATGCTAATTCAATTGAACTTTTCCATCTTCGTGAAGGTTGCCGCCAAGGCGTCTGTAAACTTTTCCGACGTCCTGTAGGAAATTGGACGAGGAGAAGGAAACGTGGCCGTCTTGTGGAGATTTTACCGTTGGCCTAGAATGTCTGAGGGTGATCGAAATGAAGAAAAGATACGTTTTCACTACGCTTTTGACTGTGGCGCTGTTGGGATGCCCCTTTCCAATCTACGCGGCGCCTCCGCGCAGCGAGCAGGTTGCCGACGCCAGGATTGCCGACGCCAGGGGTGGCGGGGCCCGCGGCGGCGGGGGAGAGGCGCATGGCGGCAGGGCTGAATTCCACGGCGGCGGTGGAAGGGGCGGCTCCCCCGGCGGCGAGGTCCGCGGCAGGGGAGAGGTCGGCGAGCACCGTGAAGGTGGCGAGTCCAGGGAGCGCGAGGAACACGAACGGCACGAGCGTGACCACCACGAGGAACAGTGGCGTGGAGAGGGCTACGGAGGCGACGTGATCATCGCCCCCGGCTCCGGCTACTATCCCTATTACGACTACGACGAGGAGTTCCCCTCCTATGGCCCGACCGAGTACCTCTACTACTGCGAAAACCCGCCGGGCTACTATCCGAGCGTTCCGCAGTGCCCGGAAGGATGGGAAGTCATTCCGCGCTGACGGCTTGCGGCGCGCACGTTCCCTGTCCGCCCGCAGCATTTGACCTCAGCCCGCCCGGTTACCGGATGGTCGCCGAAACAGTGGGGGTCAGGCCGGAGACCATCCTCCCCCCGATATCCACCGGCGAGAAACCGGTCACGGCGAACTCCTCCGGGGCGGGATCGGATGCGGGGGAAACCGTCAGGGTCAGCTGGGCGAACTCGCCGGGGCCGAACCCCGCCGACGAGTTACCGACCAGCACGAAGGTGAGGGTCCCGGCGGCGGTAGCGGTCGCCGGTTGGTAGATGACCAACTGGGGCGGGACGGTCGCCTCGTTGGCAGTCACTCCCGAGGGAACCACCACGGTGGCGAGGACCGCGCCCGTGTCATCGGTGGCGGCGCTCACTCCGGGAGGGATGGCTACCGTCATCGACACCCCCGCCAGGTTGCTCTGCACGGTTCCCGCACTCCCCAGTTTGACGGTGGCTGTCCTGTTCTGCGCACCGCCACCTCCGTCATCCCCGCACCCGGCTATCAGCGAAACCAAGAGGGCCAGTATTATCCAGACGCCCCACCCTTTTCTCCGCATCGGCATAGAGACCTCCTCCCCCTCACCAGGTCACCGCGCCAACCACCCGGCGCAGCATGATGATCACATCCGCGATGTCGACGACACCATCCCCCCGGGGAGCCTCGTTTCCGTCCAGCGGGGCCACGTCCGCTCGCTGACGCTCCGGTTCGGTCAGCGCCCCGTTCCCCACCACCCACTGCAGCGTCATCCAGACGTCGGCAATGTCGATGTAACCGTCGCCGTTCAGGTCGCCGGGGGGGAGGGACGTGTAGATGATATTGCGGGAGACGGTGGTGCTGTTATTGCCGGCCTGATCGGTCGCCGTTACGATCACCGGGTACTGCTTCTCCGAGGTGAAGGTGAGCTGCTGTCCGAAGGCTCCGCCGGTCACCGCCGGGGAGTACTCGGCTCCCTCGAAGCTCACCGTCACCGTGACCGCGCTGTCCGGATCGCCCGCCGTTCCCTTAAGCAGGAAGCCCGGCTCCCGCACCGTAATGTCCCGGTCGGGATCGGTGATCGCCAGGGAAGGCCGGCTGACATCGAGGAGGACGCTCCGTTTCGCGGTGGCACGGTTTCCCGCCGGGTCGGTGGCGGTGACGAGGATGGTGTTGTTTCCCGGCACCAGCGGGCAGCTGGCCGAAAAGCCGGAACCGTCCACCAGGGCGTTTTCGAAGGCGCCGTCGTTGACCGCCACCTGGACGGTGGCCTGCTCGCTGACGGTTCCGCTGACGGTAATCGTTCCCCGCGCCGTCACAGAGTTGTCGGGCGGGTTGGAGACGTCGATCACCGGGACGCTGCGGTCAAGGGTGATGACCCGGCGATCTGTGGTGGTATTGGTGGCGGTATCGGTCGCGACGATGGTGAGCTGGTTGCCCCCTTCGGTGAGGGTAACGGCGCGGGAGAAGTTCCCGTCCCTGTCGAAGGAGATCGCTATCCCGTTGATGGTGAGGAGGGTTATCCCGTTCACGCCCCAGACGTTGCCGGTTACGTTGAGGGTCGCGTCGGCGGTGAAGCTGTGATCGGGAAGGGTGGAAACGGCCAGGGTAGGCGGCGCGATCGGCACCACGACGATCGAAAACGCGGGGAGCGCCACCGTATCCACGCCGTTAGTCGCGCTGATCACGATGCCCGGGTAGGTACCGGCATCGGCGGTGACCGGTGTCCCGGTGAGGGCACCGGCGGCGGGATCGAAGGAGGCCCACGGCGGCCGGTTCACGATGGTGAAGCCGCTGGCGTTGGCCGAGGTGGGGACGAAACGGTAGACGCCTCCCGCGGTGACGCTCCCGGAGGGGGTTCCGGAGATGGAGACCGGTGGCGGAGGAGGAGTCACCACCGTCACCGAGAAGGAGGGAAGCGATGCCTGTCCCTGCCGGTAGAGTGCGGTTATCACGATACCGGAGGTAGTGCCGAGGTCGGTCAGGGTGGGAGTTCCCGACAGCGTTCCGGTGGCCGCATCGAAGCTCGCCCAGGAGGGTTTGTTGGCGATGGCGAATCCGGTGGCGCCGGAGGCCGTGGGGGTGAAGCCGTACAGGCCCCCCGCGTACACCTGGGCGGCCGGGGTACCGCCGATCGTGAGGATCAGCGCCTTGTAGAGCCCCTTGGCTCCCCCGCCGTAGGGGCTCGCCACCGCATACACCGTCCTGCCGTCGGTGGGATCCACCGCCAGCGAGTAGACCGTGACGTTTGAGCTGCCGTCTACCGGCAGCCCGCTAGTCACGTTAGTCCCCACCCCGCCGGCAACCCTTGTCACGCCGCCGTAGACCTCGCCGAGGAACTGCGTCCCGCTCTCGGACGGGGAGAAGGCGATGGAAAGGATATCGTCCCCTCCCCCGCCCCCTCCCCCCTGCCAGGAGGCCCCGCCATCGGCAGTTCGATAGAGCCCGAGCCCCTTCACCGAGACGAGGAGGGATTGGCGGTTATTGGGATCGATGGCCAGCGCATAGACGACCGGGGGGGGGGGCGGGCCAGCTTGGTGATTCCGGTATCGGCCTCCACCCAGTTGGCGCCACCATCGTTCGATTTGTAGACCCCGCCGGTCCCATCGTAGAGGACCCGGCTGTCGGTGGGATCGATGACAAAATGCGAGGGGTAGAATGCGGTACCGCCGCTCCAGGAGCCGCCGCCGTCGGTCGACCTGCGCAGGAGGCCGTCCGCCATGGCGTACACCCAGCCGTCGCCCGGACCGACCCCGAGCACGGTGGCCTGCGAGGTGAACACGCCACCGAGGGCGCGCCAGGAACTGCCGCCGTCGACCGACTTGAAGAGGCCGCTGTCCGTGCCGGCGAACAGCGTGCCAAGGTGGAGGGGATCGGCGGCGAGCGAGGTGATCGCCGCCCCGCCGGCCGAGACGGGATGCCAGGTGCTCCCCCCGTTGATGGACTTGAAAAGCCCCGTGGTGGCAAGGGCATAGACGGTACCGCCCCCGGCCGGGTCCACGATCACCTGGCTGGGGCGGGCATCGGACGGCAGGCCGGTCTGCTGCCAGATGGTGGCCGCGGGAGTCACCGTGATGGAGAAGGGGGGTAGCGAGACGGTGCCCCCCGTACCGGTGGCGCCGATCACGATATCGGGATAGGTATCGGCATCGATGTTGGTCGGTGTGCCGGTCAGGGCACCGGTGGCGGGATCGAAGTCGGTCCAGTACGGCTGGTTGGTGATGGAGAAGCTCTCGGCGCCGGTCGCCGAGGGGAGGAAGCTGTAGAGGTTTCCCGCCGCGATGGTGGCCGGTGGGGAGCCGGAAATGACCGGGGCGGGGGCCGTCGAGGCCACCAGCATCCGTGCAGGCGTTTGGGCACCAGGGCTGGAATCTTCCGAAGAGCCGGCGGCCCCTGGCGAGGCGGATGAGAGGAGCAAGGCAAAGAGCAGGGCGCCCACCAGCGCCATCCTACCAGTCGATCTCATGGCGTTCCCCCTTTTGGCAACAGAGATGGGCTTCGCTGATCACGCAGGATGTACAACTGAGGACGGGTTCCATCGGGACCCGGGTATGTAAAGACAGCAGGAGGACAGAGTGAGGGATCGTGGAACTGACACAGCTTTAACCGTCTTGCAGGCACTGTTAGTGTATGACGGGAGGAGGTACTGTCAAGCCACCGCCCCTCGCTAAGCTCACCAGGTAAACAATCAAAGGACGCGGGACCGAACAGAGAGCCATCCCCAGTCTGGGCGCGTCCTTGACTGAGCCTGCCTCGGCTGACCGATGATTACGGTGAGGCGAGCCGGAAGGCGGCGGTCATCCCCTTCAGCTCCTCGGCCAGCCTGGCCAGTTCCGAGGCGCCACTCGCCGATTCCTGGGCGCCCCTGGTCGTCTCGTGGACCACCTCGGTCACCTTCTGGATGTTGGAGGTGATCTCGGTGGTGGTGGCGGTCTGCTCTTCGGCGGCGGTGGCGATCTGGTTGATCTGGGCCGCCACGTCGTTTACGTGCTGGAGGATGTCGTCGAGCGCCTGGCCTGATTTCATCGACGCCTCGGTCCCCTTCTCGACCTCCAGGACCCCCTCCTCCATGGCGGCCACCGCCCCCTTGGTTTCATGCTGGATGGCATTGATCATCACCCCGATCTCGCGGGTGGCCTTGGTGGTACGCTCCGCGAGGGCGCGCACCTCGTCCGCAACCACCGCGAACCCCCTCCCCATCTCCCCGGCCCGGGCGGCCTCGATGGCGGCGTTCAGCGCCAGGAGGTTGGTCTGGTCGGCGATGTCCTCGATGGTCCCGATGATGGCGCCGATCTGGTCCGATTTCTCCCCCAGGCTCTCCACCGTCCGTGCGGAATCCTTCACCTTGGCCGCAATGCTGCTCATCAGCTGGACCGTCTCGGATACCACCCCGGCTCCCGTTTTGGCCGAATCGCTGGAGATACTGGAGCCGTCGGCGGCCATCGAGCAGTTACGGGCGATCTCCGTGGAGGTGGCGGCCATCTCCTCGCTGGCGGCTGCCATGGAGCCGGTCTGGGATGCGACCTCCTCCGCCTGGATGGCCATCTGTTCCGCCATGCCGTTAAGCTGGGCGGCGGCCGTGGCCACCATGTTCGATGAATCCACCACCTTCAAAAGCGCCTCGTTCATGTCGGCCAGCATCTTGTTCACCACGTTCCCGAGGTGCCCGATCTCGTCTTGGCCGCCACCGGAGACCCGGGCCGAAAGGTTCCCGGCCGCCGCCTCGTCAAGTACCCCGATCACCGTCCCGAGCCTCTTGAGCGACATTTTCACCGCCACCCCGACGACCATCGCGGAGAGGGCAATGAGCACCAGCGAGAGGGTGCTCAGGATCCATTTGAGCTTTACATACTCGGCAAAGAACTCGCCCTTCTTCACCCCGACGTAGAGAGCCCCGATGGTCTCACCCTGCCCATTCTTGATCGGCTCGTACCGGGTGAAGTACGGCGTCCCCAGGATCGCCGTTTCTCCCTCGTACCCCTTGTTTTCCTTGAAGATGGCGTCGTAGGCGGGCCCCTGCAGCTTGGTACCCACCGCCCTCACGCCGTCTTTCATGACGTTGGTGGAAATGCGGGTATCGCCCAGGAAAATGGTGGCAGTCCCCCCGCAGATCTCCTGCATCTTGTCCGGGATCTCGAAGTTGTTGTTGACGACATAGTTCCCCGCCATGAGTTTCCCGTCCACCGCCTTGAAATCGCTCCCCTTCCTCGCCAAGAGATCCTTGAGCGTCTTCATGCGGGTGGCCTGGGAGATGCCGGCCCGCTCGAGAAGGGTGCTCCTTAACGTGGAGATGGCGATGGCGGTGGTGACGGTGATGGCCACGGCGACAATGATTGCGTTGACCAGCATGATCTTGGTCGAGAGCTTCACGGCGCTCCTCCTTGGGGGGTAGGGTCCACAGCACGAAAAGGTATGCCGGTCATCTGGTGCGGCCATCGGCACCGGTGTACGGAGCGGCCGCAACGGAGCCATGTGGTCGATATCGGCCGGGGGGAGGAAAGCTTTAGAGTATTTTAACCAACTGTTTTGCAGGCGGACGGGAGCCGCCGGCAGGGCGACCGCTCCCGCCGGCCGCCACAACCGGCGGCCGCGGGGCCATTGCCCACCCTTCCACCGTGGAATGGCCGCCGCCAAAGATTGTCCCCGGGAGACGTTATCGCTGGCTAACAGAGCGATTTCCGATCATTTTCACTGATTTCACTTTTTTGACCTGGATCAAGAGAACCAATAGAATCCTGTTCTAAGCTTGCGCGGTGTTTGCGAAGGAAACCGGCAGGGGTCCGAACAGGGACGGGTGCGACTAGCGGCTTCCCGGGAGCGTTGGGAGCCCGGAAGCCACAAATATAGAGAGGGACGTAAGGGAGATTTCCTATGGCACGTTGGTTCGCAAAACTAGGCAATGGGCTCGTGGTGCTGGCACTTTTGGCGGTCGCCGGTACCGCTCGGGCCGAGGGGGGCAAGGAACTCTTCGAGAAGCAGTGCGCGGGCTGCCACAGCATCGGCGGCGGAGACGGCGGCGGGCCCGACCTGAAGGGGGTGGGGGCCAGGAGGCCGGCGGCGTGGCTCGTGCGGATCATCACCGAGCCGGAGAAGCTGACCGCGGAGAAAGACGCCACCCAGGCCGAGCTCGTGAAAAAGTTCGGCATGGAGATGCCCAACCTCGGGGTCTCCCGCGACGACGCCCAGAAGATCGTCTCCTTCCTGGGAGCGGGCTCCGGTCAAGGCGCACCGGCGGCGGGCGCTTCCGCGGCAGCTGCACCCGCGGCGGGTGACGCCAAGGGGGCCGAGGCACCCAAGGAGGTGGTGGTGACCAAGGAGTTGCTGGCCACCGGCGTGCAGCTCTTCACCGGCAAGCAGCCTTTCGCCAAGGGGGGAGCCCCCTGCGTCTCCTGCCACCGCCTGGGCTACCCCGGGATCAACGGCGGGGTGCTGGCCGCCGACCTCACCAACAGCTACGAGAAGATGGGAGAGAGCGGGGTGCACGGCGTCCTCAAGGGGCTTAGCTTCCCGGTCATGAAGAAGATCTACGCGGACCGCCCGTTGACCGACGACGAGATCGCCGCCCTCACCGCGCTCTTCAAGGACGCGGCCGCGAAGAAAGCCCCCACCCGGGATCCGTACCCGGTGGCCGGGCTCGGCTTCTTCGCCCTCCTGATCGTCGCCGCCATCATCTTCAAGAGGAGAATCAGCTAATGCCGTCCAACAGGATCAAAGACGATCTGCGTCCCGAATCCCGCAACTGGGAGGAGTTTTACCGAAACCGCTGGCAGTACGACAAGGTGGTCAGGAGCACCCACGGCGTCAACTGCACCGGCGGCTGCAGCTGGATGGTGCACGTAAAGGACGGCATCGTCGGCTGGGAGCTGCAGGCCAACGACTACCCGCAGTTCGACGGCTCGGTCCCCAACCACGAGCCGCGCGGCTGCGCCCGCGGCATCAGCTTCTCCTGGTACCTCTACAGCCCGATGCGGGTCAAGTACCCGTACCTGCGGGGAGCGCTCCTCGACCGCTGGACCGAGGCGAAAAAGCGCTTCGACGATCCGGTCGATGCGTGGGCCAGCATCGTGGAAAACCCCGAGACCCGCGCCTCCTACACCTCCAAGCGGGGGATGGGGGGGATGCGGCGCGGCGACTGGGACACGGTGGTCGAGATCATCGCCGCCTCCAGCATCTACACCGCGAAGAAGCACGGCCCGGACCGGGTGATCGGCTTCTCCCCGATTCCCGCCATGTCCATGATCAGCTACGCGGCGGGGACCCGCTTCCTCCAGCTCTTCGGCGGGGTCGCCATGAGCTTCTACGACTGGTACTGCGATCTTCCCCCCGCCTCCCCGCAGGTCTGGGGCGAGCAGACCGACGTGAACGAGTCGGCCGACTGGTACAACGCCTCCTACGTGGTCCTCTGCGGCTCCAACGTCCCGATGACCCGCACCCCCGACGCCCACTACCTCGCCGAGGCCCGCTACCGCGGCACCAAGGTGGTGGTCATGTCGCCCGACTACTCGATGGCCAGCAAGTTCGCCGATGCCTGGCTCCCGGTGGAGCAGGGGCACGACGGCGCCTTCTGGATGGCGCTCAACCACGTCCTCTTGAAGGAGTTCTACGCCGACCGCGAGGTCCCCTTCTTCCAGGATTACGCGCGCAAATACACCGACCTCCCCTTCCTGGTGAAGCTCGACGAAAAAGACGGGAGCTGGCGGCAGGGGGACCTTCCGGCGGGTGTCAAGGTAGTTGTCGCCTCTGCTGAGTTTTAAGCTGCGGCGAGTATGATTTCCGGCGCAGGCTCAGGATTAAGGAAAACGGCCCCCACGGGGTCCCAATTTCGGATGCCTTTAGACCACCG
>NZ_BLXW01000013.1:0-144724 GCF_054784495.1 Geomonas sp. Red276 | reverse complement strand
GCCTGACTGGAACTGGAAACGATTCTTCACGGCAGCCTCCTCGGATGGAATGTGCCGTGATTATATGAACCACCTACGACGTAATATGTCGCGCTTGTCTTCCAGCGGAAGATTGGCGCTAATCAGGAAATCTTTTAGGTTAAGGCTTTACCCCTCAAGCTTTATCCGTGTAAATCCGTTTCATCAGATTTGATCCGTGTTCACCCGTTTCAGATTCTTGCTGTAAGGTTTATCCGCGAAAATCCGCTCAATCCGCGTCATCCGCGTTCTATCGCCTTTGACTTGGTCCCTTCAGTCCAACCCTTTTTCTGCCATCTCGATGGCCTTTTTCACCGCCATCGCCTTGTT
Source organism: Geomonas sp. Red276 (assembly GCF_054784495.1). Taxonomy (NCBI): domain Bacteria; kingdom Pseudomonadati; phylum Thermodesulfobacteriota; class Desulfuromonadia; order Geobacterales; family Geobacteraceae; genus Geomonas; species Geomonas sp. Red276. The sequence goes on along the minus strand of NZ_BLXW01000013.1, from coordinate 144,376 downwards.
CACGGTCTCGGTGTACTCGGCGGCCGGGTCGGAGTCGGCCACGATGCCGGCGCCCGCCTGGAGGTGGACCTTGCCGTCCTTCACCACCAGGGTCCTGATGGCGATGGCCATGTCCATGTTCCCGGAGAAGGAGAAGTAGCCGACCGCTCCGCCGTAGACCTCGCGCCGCATCCCTTCCAGCTCCTCGATGATCTCCATGGCCCGCACCTTGGGCGCCCCGGAGAGGGTGCCGGCCGGGAAGGTGGCCCTGACCACGTCGAAGGAATCCTGGCCGGGAGCGAGTTCGCCCTGGACGTTGGAAACGATGTGCATGACGTGGGAGTAGCGCTCGATCACCATCAGCTCGGAAACCTTCACGCTCCCGATGTTGCAGACCCGCCCGAGGTCGTTGCGGCCGAGATCGACCAGCATGACGTGCTCGGCCCGCTCCTTGGGATCGGCCAAAAGCTCACGGGCCAGCGCCTCGTCGGCGGCGGGTGTCGCCCCGCGCGGACGGGTGCCGGCGATGGGGCGAAGCTCGACGAGCTCCCCTTCCTTGCGCACCATGACTTCGGGGGAGGCACCGACCACCACGGTCTCGTCCATCCTCAGGAAGAACATGTACGGAGAGGGGTTGAGCGTTCTCAAAACGCGGTAGATGTCGAAGGGATCGACGGTGAGGTCGCCGGAGAAGCGCTGGGAGAGGACCACCTGGATGATGTCCCCTTCCTTCACGTACTCCTTGCAGCGCACCACCGCGTTCTCGAAATCATCCCGCTTCACGTTGGAGGTGAGGTTGACCTTCCCCTGGGACGGTTTCTTTTCAGGGGCGGACAGCGGAGCCTTGAGCCGCGCGATCAGACCTTCGATCTTCTTCACCGCCTCGTCATAGGCGGCCCGGGGCGAGGCGGAGCCGTCGAGGTGGGCGTTGGAGACCACCTTGATCTTCTGGCTGAGGCTGTCGAAGATCAGGATGGTGTCGGTGATGATGAAGTAGGCATCGTAGGCGTCGATCTCGCGCCGGTTCTTTTCGGGAAGCTTCTCGAAGTGGCGGACGGCATCGTAGCCGAGGTAGCCCACCGCGCCGCCGAAAAAGCGGGGAATCCCGGGGACCTCGACCGGCGTGTAGCGGGCCATGTAGCCGCGAATGTAATCGAGCGGATCCTCGACCTCCACCCGGGTCACCTCTCCGCCTTCCACGATCTCGACCCAATTGTCCTTGCCCCGGATGACCACCGCCGGGGAGGACCCCAGGAAGGTGTAGCGACCCCACTTCTCTCCCCCCTCGATACTTTCGAGCAGGAAGCCGTAGCGGCCGTCATCGATCTTCTTGAAGGCGCCCACCGGGGTGTCCAGGTCGGCCAGGATCTCCCGGTAGACCGGGATCAGGTTGCCTTGGGCGGAAAGGGATTGGAACGAGGCGAAATCGGGATGATACATGGGGCTCCTTTTGTGGTTGCCCGGGCCGGGCCTTGGAGGGAAGCTAGCCCTTGATGCTTATAGGTTTAGCTCATGTTTATTAACATAGCGGGAATCAAGAGTCAAGGAAAGTAGCGGAGTTACCAGATCACGACGGGATCGTGACCGAGGTTTTGGTTGATCAAATTCACAGACAGGGAAATGAAAAAGTAGCGGTTGCCGAAGCTGCAGCCGTTAGTTACAATCTCCACGACCAATGAGTAAGCTTTCCACTCTCATAGAGCACATCCGCCGCCTCGCACTCACCGTCGTCGACCTCATCGTCAGGTTCAAGCGGTCCACGGAAAAGCTGTTCCTCCCCCACGAGGGAAGGGTCAAGCCGGAGGGTGACATCGCCCTCGACGCGCTGACGGCCAGGTTCCCGCGGTACCTGCGGACCGCTCCCGGGCACGTGGTCTGCGGGAGAGGGTGGTATCCCCTGGTGTGGGACCTCTGCACCGCGATCGAGGCGCTCGAACACCTCGCCATGCCGAAGGTGGGGACCGTCCAGGCCGAAGAGCGCCTGGGAGGTCTCTTCATCAAGATCGACTCCCCTTCCCTCCTGGTCCGCGAGCTCGCCCGCGACATCGAGCACAAGGCCGCCGCCACCTGCGAGGAGTGCGGCGCGCCCGGCTCGCTCAGGCTCGGGCACGGCTTCGCCAAGACCCTGTGCCCCGGCCACGCCAGGGTCCGCAAGCGCCCCTACCACCGGAAAGGTGAACTGGAGCCGGGGCAAAAGACCAAGCTCCTCTTCCTCGACGCCGAGTTCACCGACCTCGACTACCCGCAGCTGATCAGCATCGCCCTGGTGGCCGACAGCGGCGAGAGCTTCTACTGCGAGCTCGCCAACGGATGGAGCCCCGAGGGGTGTTCCGGGTTCGTGCGCCAGAATGTGCTTCCCCTTTTAACCGGGGGAGAGTTCATGCAGGAGAGAAGCTTCGCAGGCCCCAGGCTCTCCCAGTGGGTGACCGATTTCGGCTGTCCCGTCCGGGTGGTGAGCGACGCTCCCCGCTACGACTGGGTGCTCATGCTGGACCTCCTTTTGGAGACGGTCCCCGTCAACCTCTGCCCCGCTCCCATCACCTTTTACTCGGACAGCTTTCCCGAGCTCGTCCCGCTTCTACAGGAGGCGCGGGCGAAATCGCTCCAGGCTTCCGAGGGGTCCCAGCATCACGCGCTCTTCGACGCGCAGGCCTTGCGCGAGGCGTGGGAGGTGATGCGGCTGAACGTCCACCCCGCCATCCTCGACCAGTATCTACGGCAGTACTGACCTCCCTTGCCCGCCCTACCCCTTATTTGAATTCTCCCCTCGCACCACAAAACTGCCCTCACCCGGCCTTCGGCCACCCTTTCCCCTGAAGGGGCGAGGGGAGACGTTACCTCTTTTTTTTCTTCCCCCCTTGAAATCGGGCCCCACCATGATTACCTTCCCGCGAGACCAATCCACCATGACCAAAGGAGACTACCAACCAATGGGCAAAACCGTCAAAAAGTTCGAGACCGAGGTACAGCAGCTGCTGGACCTGGTGATCCACTCCCTCTACTCCAACAAGGAGATCTTCTTAAGGGAGCTGATTTCCAACGCCTCTGACGCCATAGACAAGATCAGGTTCGAATCCCACTCCAACATGGAGCTTCTGGAAGGTAACGCCGACTGGAAGATCAAGCTCCACGCGGACAAGGAGGCCGGCACCCTCACCATCGTCGACAACGGTATCGGCATGTCCATGGACGAGGTGGCCGACAACATCGGCACCATCGCCAAGTCGGGAACGCGCAACTTCGTGGCGGCCTTGAAGGAGCAGAACGTGGCCGACAACCCGGAGCTGATCGGCCAGTTCGGGGTCGGCTTCTACGCCTCCTTCATGGTCGCCGACAAGGTCACCCTGAAGACCAGGAAGGCCGGGGGCAAAGAGTACGGCTGCTTGTGGGAATCCACCGGCGACGGCAGCTACACCATCGAGGAGTGCGAGAAGGATGACCGCGGCACCGAGATCACCCTGCACCTAAAAGACGACATGAAGGAGTTCCTCGAGGAGTGGAAGATCCGCTCCATCGTCAAGAAGTACTCCGACTACGTCCAGTACCCGATCGTGATGGACGTCACCCGCAGCGAGCCGGTGAAGGACCAGGACGGCAAGGTGATCGAGGGGGGCGGCACCATCGAGAAGACCACCGAGGAGACCTTGAACTCGATGAAGGCCATCTGGGCCCGGCCGAAGAGCGAGATCACCGATGAGGAGTACGAGGAGTTCTACAAGCACATCTCCCACGATTACGACAAGCCTCTCTCCACCATCCACTACTCCGCAGAAGGGGTGAGCGAGTTCAAGTCCATCGTCTACATCCCGTCCCACAAGCCGTTCGACCTCTTTTTGCGCGACCACAAAAAGGGTGTCCACCTCTACGTGAAGAGGGTCTACATCACCGACAACTGCGAAGCACTTCTCCCCGACTACCTCCGCTTCGTCAAGGGGGTCGTCGACTCCAGCGACCTCCCCTTGAACGTCTCCCGCGAAATCCTCCAGGAGGACGTGCAGATCAAGCGGATCCAGAAGAGCCTGGTCGGCAAGATCCTCTCCACCCTCGCGGAGATGAAGGAGAAGAACCCGGACGACTACCTGAAATTCTGGGCGGAGTTCGGCCCGGTCATAAAGGAAGGTATCCACTTCGACTACGCCAACAAGGAGAAGCTGCAGGACCTGATCATCTTCGAGAGCTCCAAGACCGAGAAAGGGAAGTTCGTCTCGCTCAAGGAGTACGTGGAGAGGATGCCGGAGTCTCAGAAGGAGATCTACTACATCACCGGCATGAACCGCGAGTCGGTGGAGAACTCCCCCTACATGGAGGTCTTCAGGAAGAAGGATTACGAGGTCCTCTACCTGACCGACCCGGTCGACGAGTGGGTGGTCCAGGCGCTTAACGAGTACAAGGAGAAGCACCTCAAGGCGATCGACCGCGGCGACCTCGAGCTCGAGAGCGAGGAGGAGAAGAAGGAGAAGGAGGCCAAGAAGGAGGAGGCCCAGAAGGAGTACGGCACGCTCCTCTCCTTCGTCCAGGAGACCCTCAAGGAGAAGGTGAAGGAGGTCCGCCTCTCCTCGCGCCTGACCGAGAGCGCCTGCTGCCTGGTGGCCGACGAGATGGGCTTGAACGCCAACATGGAGAAGATCCTCAAGGCGATGAACCAGGAGGTCCCGGAAGGGAAGAGGATCCTGGAGTTGAACCCGGATCACCCGATCATGCAGGTGATGACCGCCATGTACGAGAAGGACCAGGGGAACGCCAGGCTCGCCGACTACTGCGAGCTCCTCTTCGACCAGGCGCTCCTCACCGAGGGGAGCCCGATCAAGGACCCGCTCCGCTTCACCAAGCTGGTGAGCGAGCTCATGGTGACGGGGGGCAAGTAGCCGCCGTCAAAACGTGCCTTTCATCAAAAAGGGGCGAAGCCAACCGGCTTCGCCCCTTTTTTCTCCCCTTGCGAACTGTAACCTGCAGGGTTACAGTTCTCCATGGTCCTGTCTTTCCGCCGCAAGGGACTTCAGAGGTATTTTGAGTCAGTCACCAAGGCCGGCATTCAGGCTCAACATTCCGCGAGACTGAGAGTCGTCCTCGCCCGGCTGCACGCCGCCCAGGACCCGAAAGACCTCAACCTCCCGGGGCTACGCTTGCACCTGCTCGGAGGGCGCTTAGACGGTTTCTACTCGGTCATGATAAGCGGAAACGGGAGGGTCATCTTCCGGTTCGAGGGACAGGACGCCTTTGACGTTGACTATCTCGACTATCATTGAGGAACTCTGTATGATGCACAATCCTCCCCATCCTGGAGAAGTTATTCGTTCACTCTGCATCGAGCCGTTGGGCCTGTCCGTCACCGAGGCAGCCAAAGCATTGGGTGTCAGCAGGAAAGCACTGTCGTCGCTTTTAAACGCCCGCAGCGGCATTACCACGGAGATGGCCATGCGGCTCGCCATTGCCTTTGACACGACACCGGAAAGCTGGCTCGTGCAGCAGATGCAGTACGACCTATGGCAGACCTCCCAGAAAGCTTCCCTCGGGGGCGTCCAAAGGCTCACACCAAAGGACGCGTGATCCTCCTCACGAAAGCACCTCCCGCAACTTGTTGCTCACCTCCATCAGCTTGAACGGCTTCTGGATGAAGGCCACCCCCTCCCCGCCGAACCTTTCCGCCACCTCGTGCTCGCTGTAGCCGCTCGCCACCACGACCGGCACCGAAGGATCCAGCCGCCTAAGCTCCTTCAGGGTCTGCTCGCCGTCCATCTCCGGCATGGTCAGGTCGAGCAGCACGCAGACGATCTCCCCGCCGTGCCGGCCGTAGACCTCCAGCGCCTCCCTCCCATCCCGCGCCACCAGCACCTCGAACCCCATGGCGGACAGCATGTGCTGGCCGAGCTTCCTGATGTTCTCCTCGTCGTCCACGAGCAAAACGGTCCCTTCGCCTGAGAAAAGCCCGTCGCCCGGGGGCGCAAAAGGCCGCTGGGCGGGGAGCGCCAGGGCGGGGAGCAGCACGCGGAAGGTGGTCCCCTTGCCGACCTCGCTCTCGACCTTGATGGCCCCCCGGTGCCCGCGTACGATCCCCAGCACGGCCGCCATGCCGAGCCCGCGGCCGGTGAACTTGGTGGTGAAGAAGGGATCGAAGATCTTCTGGACGTTGCCCGGTTCGATCCCGCACCCGGTGTCGGTCACCTCCAGGACCACGTAGCGCCCTTCGGGAAGGGAGTCGTCGATCCAGGAATCGGAAAGGAGCTCGCGGTCGCAGTCGACCGCCCCGGTGGCAAGGGTGATCACCCCGGCCTTTTCCCCGATGGCCTCGGAGGCATTCATGACGAGGTTCAGGACCACCTGCCGCAGCTGGCTCGCGTCGCCGCTGATGGCCGGCAACGGCTGCTGGAAATCGTATCTGAGGGCGGTCTTCTTCGAGATCGAGACCTCCAGCATCTGCCCCATCTCCTCGACCAGCTGGTTCAGGTCCAGTTCCTCGATGAGGAACTTCCCTTTCCCCGAGTAGGCGAGCATCTGGCGGGCCAGTTCCGCGGCACGGCCGGCCGCCACCTCGATCTGCGCCAGGTTGGCGCGGGCCGGGGAATCCTCCGGAAGCCGCATCTGGGCAAGCTCGGCGTTTCCGGTCACCACCATGAGGATGTTGTTGAAGTCGTGGGCGATCCCCCCCGCCAGCACCCCCAGGCTCTCGAGCTTCTGCACGTGACGCATCTGCTCTTCGATCCGCTGCTTCTCCAGTTGCAGCTGCTTGTGCTCGGTCACGTCGACCACCACCATCATCACGTGCGGACGGCCGTCGACTTCGCAGCGGGATATGAAGAAATCGAAGTGGACCGATCTGCCGAAGGTGGTGACGAAGGGGCGCTCCAGGTGCCGGGTCACCCCGGTAAGGAGCACCTCCTCCGCGATGGCATCGACACCGGACTCCTGCCAGCTTCCGAGGGTGCGGAAATTCTGGGCGAGGAGCTTCGACCTGGTGCCGCCGACCATGGCGGCCAGGGTCTCGTTGGCCACCACGCAGTCGCCGGTGGCGCCGTCGAAGACCTGGATGCCGGTGGGGGAAGAGGCGAGCAGGGTCTCAAGGAGCACCAGCGCCTTGTCACGCGCCTCCTCGATCGTCCTTCGTTCGGCGAGCTCCCGGGAGAGCCGGCGGTTGGTGCGGTCCAGTTCCTCGGTCCGTTCGGCCACCCTCAGTTCCAGCGTGTCGCGTGAGAACCGGAGGGCCTCCTGGGCGCTCACCTCGCTCTGCCAGCCGTAGTAGATCCTGCGCGACAACAGGACGGTCACCACCACGAAAACCCCGACCAGGCAGGCCATCCGGAAAAGGTCCCGCCTCCAGGGGGCGAGGAAGTCCTTTTCCGCCAGGCCGACCAGGACGTAGAGGGGATAGCGCCCCACCTTGAGGAAGGAGACCATCTTGGGGACGTTGTCCCAGCTCAAGGGGGTAAAGAAGGTTCCCCGCTGCCGCCCCTCCTGGAGCTGAAGCCGCAACTCGGGAGATATCTTGGAGACGCCGATGAACGTGGTGTCGCCCGGCTGCCCCGGATGACGGACCATGATCCTCATGTTGCCGTCGCGCAGGCTGATGCCGCCGGTGGGGCCCACGTCGATGGCGGACAACATGCGCCGGATGGTATCGATCGCGACGGGGCAGGAAATGATGCCGGCGAAGGAGCCATCGGGATTGCTGATCCGCCGCGCGAAGGCGATGACGAGCTTCGGGGTGACCCTCCCCATGACCGGAGAGGAGATGACCAGTCCCGCCCGCGGGTCATCGCGCAGCTGCCGGAAGAACGGGCGATCGGCCAGCGAGAAGTGACCGTCGGGCACCCCGGCGCCGTAGAGGAGGTCCCCCCGTGCGTTGGCCATCCGCAAGGCCACCACCTCGGGAAGGCGCCCCTGCAGCCTGTTCAGGTGACGGTTGAAGACGGAAGGGTTGATCCCGCCGGCCGCGATCTCCCTTTCCGCCTCGTCGACCGCCGCCAAGAGGGCCACGTCGATGGTGTCCACCAGCCCCGTCATGCTGTAGCCGAGCGCCTCGGACAGGTTCTTGCTGTCCTGGGCGGCCCGCTCGAGGTACTGCCGCTTGCTCTGCCCAAGCGACAAGGCGGCGAGGCTCGCGACGAAGATGTTCAAGAGAAGGACGACGGCGACCAGCCTGAACAGAACGTTGCTGCTGGTACGGGAGGGTGCGGCTGATTCTCGTGCGACTTCCATGAATCTCCTTGCTGCGCGACGGTCGGGGGAAAAGGTGAAGAGACGTCACTTCATTATATCGGCCCGCGGAGAAAATTCATGAGTCAAAAGGAGGAAGCGGCCGGCAGGATCGCGGGGCTGGGGAAACAAAAAGCCGGTGCCGGGTCCCGCGACGCGGGGGGCCCTGGTACCGGCTAAAGGAGGGTGCGCGGCAGGTAAAGCGGCGGCTATTTTCCGTAGATCTGCTCGCTGCTCTGGAAGGCCCGCTTGACGCGGGTCAGCAGGCCGATCTCCTTGACCGGCTTGAGGACAAAGTCGAAGAACCCCTTCTCGAGGGCCTCCTTCTCCTCGTCGGGAGTGGCCGCGGCGGTCATCAGGATGACCGGCATGTAGCGGAACTCCGGGATGTTGCGGATGGCGAAGAGGAACTCGTATCCTCCCAGCTTCGGCATGACCTTGTCGGTGATCACCATCCTCGGCTTCAAGGTGAAGATCTTGGTGAAGGCGTCCATCCCGTCGAGGGCGGTCTCCACCTGGTACCCCTTGCGGGTCAGGATCTTGGCCACCATCTCCCGGTTCAACTGGTCGTCCTCCACCACGAGGATGCTCTTGCTCCCGGCTTCGACGATCTGCTGCTGCCCGAGGTAGTGGCGGGCGATGGCGCGGGTGATTTCGACCCGGGTGGAAACGTAGAGCACCACCTTATGCCCGGTGAGCTTCTCGATCTCGGCGAACAGCTGGTCGGTGGTGGGATCGGCCACCGCGAGGCCGAGCTTGCCGCCGTCCACCTTGAGGGGGAACAGGGTATGCTTGACCGCCAACTCCAGCGGGATCATCTTCAGCATGGCGGGGGGGAAGGCGTACTTGGCGAAGTCGTGGATCTTGCGGCAGCGGTACTGCACCGCGAGGGCGTCCGCCAGCTCCTCCGGGGTGACCAGCCCGATCACCTCGAGAAGCTCTCCGAGCCTCAGGTGCTTGGTCCGGGCGTGCTCGATGAGCCGGGAAACCGAAAGGGAGGTGAGGATCCCCTTTTCCACGAAGATCTCCCCGAGCGGCTTGCGGCCCGGAACGGCGGAACCCGGGATGTGCGAGGCAGTGGTATCGTGTTGTGTCATTCGGACAGTCTCCGAAAACGTCTAATGAAGGTCCGGCTGGACCAAAGTGCAAAATTAAAGGCAAAAAGAAAAAAAGGCAACCCAATATTGCATGGGGATCTCCTCACCACCCGGAAATATCGGGCAGTTGGAGAAAGAAATATCGCGCAGTTGGGGAAATTATACAGGAAGGGAGGCAGGGGGAGATAGGTACCGCTGAAGAAGGGGGAGGAATCGGCGGTCCGGCGGGAGGGTGAGGGCTCCCGCCGGACCGCAGGCAATCATTTCAGCACGAAGGCAACCTTGGCGCCCGCCAGGAAGTTGGCCTTCTGGTTGGCGGAGAAGATGGCCACCGCATCCTGGTCGGTGACCTGCAGGTCGGCGGCGGTCACGGTGCCGACCGCCTTGATGACCAGCGGGGTCTTGACGCCACGGGCCTCGAGGGCGGCCTTGGCCTTGTCGACGCTGTTCGTGTACTCGCCGCACCCCTGCTCCACCAAGACCTTCTGGCTCACCTTGGACGGGTCGTAGAGGAGCTCCTTCTTGGTGCTGAAGATGCGGTTGATGAGCGCCGCCTTGAAGTTCTGGTCGGTCGCGTCGACGATCAGGCCGTCGTAGTCGACCGGGGGAGCGGGCGGAGGCGGAGTCGCGGCGGGGGGCTCATACTTGGGAGCCGGTTTCCCCTCCAACTCGGTCACCGCCCTTTTCAGCTGGGGATCCCTGTTCATCCGGTCGTAAACCGCCGAGGCGAAGCCCTTGGGACCGTGGAGCCCGATCTTCACGATGGCGATGGCGGTGTCCTTGTCCTTGCTGTACTCCTGGAGTACCACCTGGACCCCCTTCACCATCCCGGTGACCGCGCTCCGGACGCTGTCGTACTGGAGCATGCCGTCTTTCACCGAGGTATCGCCCACCAGGGCGAAGCCGTTGAGGTATTCCGCCACCGAGCGCTGGGCGAGCACCACGGCGGCCCGCTTGGCTCCCATCTCCCGCTGGGCGGGAGTCTTGGCGTCCGGGTTACCTACCGCCTCGCCGTAGAAGACCAGGGCCTCCTGGCTGAAGGCGGCGTTGTCGTCGCGCCCGTTGGGGCCGCCGGTCACGCTGAGGTTCTGCTGGCTGAGCCAGGCCTTGGCCTTGGTGAAGGTATCGTCGATCTGGTTGGCCCCGCCGTCGTCGGCCAGCGCCGCACCTGCCCAAAGCGTCGCCACGAGGGCTGCCACCGCTATCCGTTTCATGTCCACTCCTTTAGCTTATTGCATTGAATGATGGGGACTCGCACCGCAAGGTGCCTGTCCCCTTTCCGCTCTGGCAGAGGCTCCAGTCCACGCTTGCCGCTTTGTGTAGACTACTCGTAGCTGCTGATGGTCCCGGCGATCTTCCTGGCCACCTCGCCCGTGTAGTAATCCCCACCCTTGTCCCCCTCCTCCGAATACTGCAGCTCGGAGAGGATCTTTCCGTCGGAGGTCCTGGCGACCTTGAGGTCGACGTTGAGGACGGTCGGGGCGTTGTCGGCAATGGCCGAGGGGGTCGGCGACAGGGTCGCGGTGTAGGGGAGGATCCCGGCGGCCCGGGCGCGGTCCACGGCGCCGGGGTCCACGTAGCTGTCGATCTTCCCGCCCACCACGTAGTCGATCTTCTCGCGCCTGGCGATGTCGATCTGGGAACGGATGTTGTAGTTGTACGGCACGTCCAGCGGTACGACGACCACCTCTTTCTTGAGCCGCTGCTTGAGCCGGCTCGCCAGCTCGGCGGCGAAGATGACCGGCATCCCTTTCTTGCTGCAGAGGTTCGCGTCGTTCCTGGTCTTGATGTCGTTGTACCCGATCTCCTTCAGCACCAGGTCCGGACGGCACTGCTGGAAGCCGACCACCCCTACCGTGTAGTTCCTGGCCGGGCCGGAGCAGCCGGCCAGCACGGCGGTGGCGAGGGAGGCGGAGATGAGAACCGACCACAGTTTCTTCGACATGGGTTATTCCTCTCGTGTCACGCCCGGTAAGGCCGGGCGGCATAACTCCCTCCCCTGCAAGGGGAGGGGTGGGTGAGGATGGGGAGTTCAGGCCGGGCAAATGGCCTGCAGCCCGTGGCTACTTGTTGCTCGCTTCCATCCGATCCAGCAGGAACTTGGCCTGGTGGTCGTCCGGCGAGAAGCGCAGGGCCTCGTGCAGGGCACGCTGGGCGTTCGGGAGGTCCCCCTTCTCGTAGGCAAGCAGGCCGAGCGACTTCCAAAGGAGCGGATCCTGCGGGAACCTGACCGTCCCCTCCTTGAGGGCCGCGGCGGCCTGCGGCTCGTTGTTCATCTCTTTGAGGCAAAGCGACAGGTAGAAGTAGGTCTCCGGCGACGGGAGGATCTTCAGGTTCTCGGAGAAGTACTCCACCGCCTTCGGGTAGTCGCGGCTGCGGAAGGCGCGGCCGGCGAGGATCATCGCCTCGGTGCTCTTCATGCGGCGCTCGTCGTCGCTCAGGCCGGCGTAGGGAGAACCGGCCGGGGGCGCGGGGGGGGCTGCCTGCTGCTGCGGGGGAGCCTGTTGCTGGGCGGCGGGCGCGGGAGCCGGGGCGGGAGCCTGCGAGGCCGAGTTCTGGGCCTGCATGATGTTGGTCAGGGTGATCCGGCGCCCGAGGGTCTTCTCGTTGATCGGGATGTTGACGTAGAGCTGGGTGAAGGTCTCGAGGTCGACGCTCTTTCCTTCCGGTTTGAAGGAGGGGTTGTACTTCCTGAGCGCGGCGAGGGTGACCTCGTCGAGCATCCCGGTCAGCGGCACGTCGTAGCCGTAGAGGTAGAGCCACTGCTGGGCGTTGTGGTTACGCTGGAAGTCGTTCATCCGGTAGTAGCTCTTCTTGACGGCGTCGGTCACCACCTCGTCCGCCTGGGTGTCGTCGTCGATGAGCCTCCAGTACGGGATGGAGAGGTCCTTGCCGACGATCTGGATCATGCTGAACTCGACCAGGAGCCGGACGGCGTTGTGGCGCCCCTGCACCTTCTTGATGCTCCCCTTGCTCCCGAAGGTGGGGCCGAAGAGGGTGATGCCGAACTCCTTCTCGGAGAGGGCCTTGGTCACCTCCATCGAGTTGGTGGTGTTCATGCGGGCGATGCCGGACATGGTCTTGAAGTCGAGCAGGTTGAAGTCGAGCGTGATGCGGGCCAGGCCGGTCTTGGTCGAGTCGGAGTAGTCGATACCGATCTTCTTGGACGGGACCGGGATCGGCACCGGGACCTCCCCTTCGGCACCCACGTCGGTGCCCGAGCCGCGGGTTTCGAGACCGCGGTCGAACTCGGTGATCCCCCCGGAGACCACCACGTCGGGGATCAGCTTGTTCCTGAAACTGGAGTACCCGGTCGCCATCTGGTTCTGGATGAAGGCGGGGTCGTAGGGGATGAAGATGACGTTCCCCCCGATGGAGTTCAGGGCGCTCTTGATCATCTCGGTGATGTCCTTGGGGATCTCGCCACCGGTGGCCATGGCGGTCCCGGTGTTGTCACCGATCGGGTTGCTCTGGATCCTGAGCGGGCCGGTGTCGTAGATCTCGGTCATCAGGCCGAGGTTCCTGAGCGACTGGGTGAAGTTGGTGACCTTCTTGATCGGGGCGGTCTCGGGAAGTTTGACGTCGACCTTGGAAGGAGCTACCGAGGCACAGGCGGCCAAAAGGCCGGAAAGGACCAGCAGCGACGCGAGTTTGAGTCGCATCGACGGCGTAGTAATGTTCTTCATGGTTCCCTCGTGGCGCATGAAATTGGACAACTGAAAGCGACGACGGGGCGAGCTAGCGCCCGATGACCTGGGTCTTGTCGCCGCGGCTTTGGTCGATGATGACGACGTCTCCCCGGATGGTCCCCCCGACCCCGAGGACCACGGAGTTCATGTTCCCGGTGGAAGGCCCGGAACCGCCGCCTCCCTGCTGCCCCTCTTCCGTCCCGTGGGCGCTTCGGACGTCGGCCTGGCTCATGGCGTTGCGCTTTATGAAGCTAACGTTGCGGTCCTTTTGTCCCAGCTCGTCGTCGTTCTCGATGGATCCCTCGGTGAACTTGGAGATCCCGTCGTCGAGGTCCGAGGCGATGGCGGCCTTGCCGGCCAACAGGGCGAAGCAGCAGCAGATCAGCAGGATCTTGGGCATCGTCTTCATTTCTCTCTCCTCAAAAAGCCCCGGCGGTCACCCGCTAAGGGGCGACCGCCGGAGACCGGTCGGGTTACTTCACCACCACGGAGCCCATGTTGGCGGTGTTGCCGAAGCCGACGGCGACGTTGGCGGCACCCTGGTTGTTCGAGTTGTTGGAAACGCTGCCGTTGACGGTGGCGTTTTGGACCTCTACCGAACCCATGTTGGCGTGGTTGCCGAAGCCGACGGCCACGTTGGCGGCGCCCTGGTTGTTGGAGTAGTTGTCCACGTAGCCGTTCACGGTGGCGTTGTGGATCTCGGTGGAGCCCATGTTGGCCTGGTTTCCGGTACCGACGGCGACGTTGGCGGCTCCCTGGTTGTTGGAGTAGTTGTAGACGCCGCCGTTGACGGTGGAACCGGTCACGCTGGCGGACCCCATGGAGGCTTGGTTGCCGGAGCCGACCGCGATGTTGGCGGCCCCCTGGTTGTTGGAGTAGTTGTCCACGTAGCCGTTCACGTTGGAACCGCCGATGTTGGTGGAGCCCATGCGGGCGCTGTTGTTGTTACCCACCGCGATGTTGGCGGCCCCCTGGTTGTTGGAGCCGTTGTAGACGTAGCCGCTGACGTTGGAGTTGTTGACGTTGGTGGAGCCCATGCTGGCCTTGTTGCCGTTGCCGACCGCGACGTTGGCGGAGCCCTGGTTGTTGGAATAGTTGTTGATGTGGCCGTTCACGGTGGAGTTGTTGATGTTGGCGGAGCCGGTGTTGGCGTTGTTGAAGTTGCCGACCGCGATGTTGGCCGAACCCTGGTTGTAGGAGTTGTTGTTGACGCTGCCGTTGACGGTGGCGTTGTTGACGTTGACGGAGCCGGTGTTGGCGTTGTTGCCGACCCCGACCGCGATGTTGGCGGAGCCCTGGTTGTTGGAGTAGTTGCCGACGTAGCCGTTCACGGTGGAGTTGTTGAGGTTGGTGGCACCGGTGTTGGCGTTGTTGCCGACGCCGACGGCGACGTTGGCGGCCCCCTGGTTGTTCGTGTAGTTGCCGACGTAGCCGTTCACCCGGCTGTTGGAGACCCCGGTGGAGCCCATGTTGGCGTTGTTGTAGTCGCCGACCGAGACGTTGGCGGCACCCTGGTTGTTGGAGTCGTTGTTGACCGAGCCGCGAATGTCGGACTGGGCGTAGCATACGGCGGCGTTCAACAAGACGGCGATCATCACTACCATGCTCTTTTTCATCGTTTCCCTCCCCTTTCCTCTGCTTACCGGATTATTATTAAATATTTCAAATGCAACATCGGGTTGCGAGGTACTGTATACAAGAGCCATTGTGGCGGCAAGATACCAACGGGAAAGCATTTTTTCAAGAACAAAATCAGGTTTTACCTTAGATTGAGACTGAAGAATGTTTGAAATCTCTCAGTGATTTCTCTCTTCGTTCTTCCTGGTTCTAGGACGGACACTCTCCAAAACTTCTACTGGGGTTTTATGACAGTGTCGGCAGCCTCTTATACTGACCTTAACTTTTCCTTCGCTTTCTTGAACCGGCAAACGGAAGCTATGACGGACAGGGAGATCGATTTCCTCGAAGAACCCGGCCAGGCACAGGGAACCGATGGGGGGGGAAACGAAGGTTATTCGTCGCGGAACTGGTGGGCCTGGGTGAAGTAATGGCGGTAGCCCTGGAGAAGGATGAGGAAGGCGGTGATGGAGACGGCACCGGTAATGGCGCACATGATGGCGATCTGGTACCTGACCGCCACCACCGGCTCGGTGCCGGAGAGGATCTGGCCGGTCATCATCCCGGGAAGCGAGACGATACCCATGGCGGCCATGGTGTTGACGGTCGGCATCAGGGCCGCCCGGAAGGCGCTGCGGACCGCGGATTGGGCCGCCTGCCGCCCGGTGGCACCGAGGCAAAGGGCGGTCTCGATCTCGTCGCGGCGCTCCCGCATCTCGGCCGCCAGGCGCTCGGCGGCGAGGCTCGCGCCGTTCATGGAGTTGCCGATGATCATCCCGGCCAGAGGGATCAGGTAGCGGGGGTCGTACCAGGGGGTGTAGCGGACGATGACCGCGCAGAAGAGGAAGGTGACCGCGCCGCAGCCGATGAAGATCGAGGTGCCGGCCACCTGGTAGAAGCGTGGAATCCGGTTGCGGATCCGGCCGCCGATCACCTGGAGGGAGAAGGCCCCCATCACCAGCAGGATGGCGATCACCGGCAGCGGGCTTTTCACCGCGAAGATGAAATGCAGCAGGTAGCCGACCAAAAGGAGCTGGGCGACCATGCGGACCGAGGCCCAGAGCATCTCCCCCTCGTGGCCGACCTTCATCAGGCGGGCGAGGCCGATGGAGAGGAGCACGAGGCCAAAGGCGAGCACCAGGTCGATGAGCTCGAGATTGACGAGTCCCTGGCTTTCCATCGATCAGACCTCCGCTCCCGGCTCCTCGAGGAACCGTCTCAGTTCGGGGGATCTCGGGCGGGTGAGGAGCTCCTCCCCCCTCCCCTCTTCCAGGATCCGCCCCGCCTCCAGGTAGAGGCAGTAGTCGGCCAGCCGCTCGGCGAGCCTCAGGTCGTGGGTGACCAGGATGACGGTGAGCCTTTGCGAGTGGCAGATCTCCCGCAGGGTCGCCGCCAGGGCGTCCGAGGTGCGCCGGTCGAGGGCGCTCGTCGGCTCGTCGAGGAGAAGGACGCCGGGCTTGGTGATCAGGCCGCGGGCGAGCCCCACCCGCTGCTGCTGTCCCAGCGAGAGCGAACGGGCGTCCCGCCCGACCAGGGAGGGATCGAGCTTGGCGAGTGCGAGGGATTGGAGAACGGCATCGCTCTGCGCGGAAGGAAGCGGCTGTTGGCGGTAGAGGAAAGGGCGCTGCAGGTTTTCCAGCACGCTCCCCGCGAACATGAACGGTTTCTGGGGGACCAGGGCGACGCGGTGACGGAGCTCGATGGGATCGATGGTGGCGATATCGGTTCCGTCGACCAGGATCCTCCCGCCCGCGGGCTCCGCGAGGCGGTTGATGAGGCGGATGAGCGAGCTCTTGCCGCCCCCCGAGGGACCGATGATGACGGTGATCTCGCCGCGGCGGGCGGAGAAGGAGATCTCCCGGACGATCTCGGAGCTCACCCCCTCCCGGCTCGTCCTTACTACCGAGACGGCCTCGACCTGGACGGAGACGGGACTGGCGGGGAGTGTGGTGGTCATAGGGGGTCCACTCCATATCCCTCTCCCTCCGGGAGAGGGGCAGGGGTGAGGGAGGTTCCAAAATCTTCCCTCACCCGGCCTTCGGCCACCCTCTCCCGGAGGGAGAGGGAATCTCGAAAAGGGGCGGGGGTGAGGGAGGTTTTGCGGTAAAGCGTCAGTTGTAGGCGACCAACTGTTCCCTGGTCTCTACATTCAGGTGATCCCACAGGCCAAGGCCCTTCAGGGTGTCGACCTTCGGGATGCCGTTCTCGCTCCAGCCCCGCTCCTGGTAGTAGACCTGGATCAGCTTGCGGAGCTCCTTCTTGCGGGCGTCCATGAGCTTGGTGCGTTTGTCGGTGGTGGACAAAGCCGCCAGCTGCGCGTCGTCGAAGCCGAGCATCCTCCTCAACTCGGCATCGTTGAAATCCTGCTCGGTCTCGTACAGGGCATCTTCCGTGGGCCCGATGGCCCGGTCCGGGATCCAGTCCTGGGCGATGGTATGTTCGCCGTAGCGCATGACGTTCATGACCCGCTGCAGGTTGATGTCGCGGTCGGTCTGCTCGAAGATCTCCTCCCACTTAAGGTCGGTGCCGAGCACCCCGTTGTAGAAATCGGCGTAGATCTCCTGCGAGGCCGGGTTGATGTAGACATCCCCCTCCACCCTTTTGGCGGACTCCGGATTGAAGACGTCCACCCAGGGAAGCTTGCAGACGCCGAGGTTGTCGTTGCCAAGGCGCACCCGCGGGTAGCTCATCAGGGCGCGCGCCTTGTCCTCGAAGGTCGGGAAGGCGCCCAAAAGGTCGGACTTGATCAGCCACGCCGCCGCATGGTGGGCGCCGATGTCGCTCGCCGCGGCGTAGGAGCCCTGCATGGAAAGGGAACGGTGGGTCCGGTAGAAGGAGAAGGGAAGCCCCTTGGTCTGCATGGCGAAGAGCTTGAGATCGGCCACCGGGTCCTTCCCGGTCCGCTTCTGGTACCGCTCGGCCACCCAGCGCTTCAGGGCGACCATCCCCCGGCCGGCCATGCGGGAGAGCTCGGTGTCGCCGTGGGCCAGCTGGTGCATGAAGGTGAAGGCCGCCTCCTCGTTCCCCCAGACCATCTGGAGCCCGTCGCTGTCGGCGGCGGTCAGGTAGCCGCGCTGGAAGCACTCCATGATGAAGGCCATGATGGTGGCGGTGGAGATGGTGTCGATGCCGTAGTTGTCGCAGTGCCAGTTCGCTTCCATGATGAACTCGGCGCTCCAGATCCCGAGGTTGGAGCCGAAGCCCGCGGCGGTCTCGTACTCCGGCCCGTCGACCCAGACCTTTTGGCCTGCGTGGGTACCGGAAACGAGGGTCACCCACCCACCCTTGTTGCACTGCAGGTTGCACCCCGGGAAGCAGCCGTCCATCCCGCGGTGCTCGAAGAGGTTCTCGGCGTAGTGTTTGCCGCAGATCTGCACGGCGCGGGGATCGCTCCCCCCCTGGAAGTTGTGGACCGGCAGCGACTGGTACTCGTGCTTGCTCATGAAGGTGATGAGCCCGACGCTCCCCTTCCTGGCCATCTTGAGCTGCTGGGGATCGACCTCCTTGACCACCTTGTGGAGACGGCTCCCGGCCTTTTGCACCCTGCTCCAGTCGGCGGCGCCGTAGGGGTTCTCACCCTGCGGGTAGTTGGCCAGCACCACGATGGCGAGCACGTTCTTGTCCCGCATGACCGACCCGATGCCGGTGCGGCCCGCCTGCTTGGAGCGCCAGACCCCCTTGCCGCCGTCCTTGGCCGGCTTGGTGATGTCGAAATAGTGGCTGTTGATGCAGCCGTAGTTGGTGTTGGCGGCGCCGATGCCGGTGGACATGAAGGCGATGTTGCGGCGCTGGTAGCCGGCGGC
This sequence comes from Geomonas sp. Red276, assembly GCF_054784495.1. Lineage (NCBI taxonomy): Bacteria > Pseudomonadati > Thermodesulfobacteriota > Desulfuromonadia > Geobacterales > Geobacteraceae > Geomonas > Geomonas sp. Red276. Next base: position 126,001 of record NZ_BLXW01000013.1, on the reverse strand, counting down.
CACGAAGCGGTTCTCCACGTCGGACTGCACGTGGAAGGCCTCGTCATCGGCCGCGACCTTTTCCACCGTGACCTCGTTGGTGTAGCCGTTGATGACGATCAGCACCGGCTGATCGGACTTGCCGGTCACCTGGAGGGCGTCGAAACCGGCGTATTTCAGGTAGGCGCCGAAGTAGCCGCCGAAGTTGGAGACACCGGGAACGCCGGTGGCGGGAGAAAGGGAGACGGCCATCGCCTTGGCGGTGCCGGGGAACTGCGGGATACCTCCCAGGGGGCCGTTGGCGAGGATCAGCGGGTTTTGCGGATCGAGCGGCCTGGTGGCCGGGGTAGTCGCCTTGTGGAGCAGGTAGAGGCCGAGACTGCGCCCGCCGATGAAGTAGTCACGCACCTGCGGATCGAGATCCTGGATGGCGATGGCGCCGTTTCCGAGATCCACGTTGAGAATCCTGTTGGCATAGCCGCGGTGAAGCCGCGTCGGTTGGTAACGCATCCTCTTCGATTCCTCCCTTACTTTCTCAGGCCAATTCATAGCCGGGCAAACGGCATCACAAGCCCTATCCACTATATGACCACAGGCATAAAGTCAAGATAAATAAGGAGAAGATGCTGCGGTGAAGTCAGCATCGCCTCTCAACATAGAACCTAGAACATAGAACCTAGAACAGCAGTTATGATTTTCCCCTGCAATGAGCGGGACAATCTGCTATATTCTCCGGCGCTGTCTGCGGAATGACTTTTCAACCAGGAGGGGACCAGATGAAAAAGGATTGGCGGATCGAAACTCAGGCTATTCAGGGCGGCTACGCTCCCAAGGACGGGGAGCCGCGCATCCTCCCGATCGTGCAGAGCACCACCTTCAAATTCAGCAGTGCCGACCACGTGGCGAAGCTGTTCGACCTCGAGGTGGGGGGGCACTTCTACTCCCGGCTCAGCAACCCGACCGCCGAGGGGTTCGAGACCAAGATAGCCACCATGGAAGGCGGGATAGCCGCCATGGCCACCGCCAGCGGGCAGGCGGCCACCACCATCGCCATCATGAACATCTGCCGGGCAGGCCAGCACATCGTGGCCGCCAGCACCCTCTACGGCGGGACCTATTCGCTGTTCGCCAACACATTCCCGAAGATGGGGATCGAGGTGACCTTCGTCGATCCCGAGGCGAGCGCCGCCGAGATCGAGGCCGCCTTCCGCCCCGAGACCCGCGCCCTGTTCGGCGAGACCATCGGCAACCCCGGCCTGAACGTCCTCGACTTCGAGAAGTTCTCCGCCATCGCGAAGAAGATGCAGGTGCCGCTCATCATCGACAACACCTTCCCGACGCCGTATCTCTGCCGCCCCATCGAGCACGGGGCGAATATCGTGATCCATTCGGCCACCAAGTACATCGACGGGCACGCCACCAGCGTGGGCGGGGTCATCGTGGACGGCGGCAACTTCGACTGGGGGAACGGAAAGTATCCCGAGCTGACCGAGCCGGATTCCAGCTACCACGGGTTGAAGTACCTGGAAACCTTCGGGAGCCTCGCCTACATGGTGAAGGCGCGCGTGCAGTACATGAGGGACCTGGGCGCCTGCCTGGCACCGCTCAACGCCTTTTTGTTCAACCTGGGGCTGGAGACCCTGCCGCTTCGCATGCAGCGTCACAGCGAGAACGCGCTGGCACTGGCCAAGTATCTCGAGAAGCATGACGCGGTGAGCTGGGTGAACTATCCGAAGCTGGAGAGCCACAAGAGCTTCGGCCGGGCCGAGAAGTACCTGCCGAAGGGGGGAAGCGGCGTGCTGACCTTCGGGATCAAGGGAGGGGCCGAGGCCGGTAAGAAGTTCATGGAGAGCTGCCAGCTGATCGCACTGGTGGTCCACGTCGGCGACGCGCGCAGCTGCGTCCTCCATCCCGCCACCACCACCCATCGCCAGCTGAGCGAGGAAGAGCAGATCGCCTCCGGCGTCACCCCCGACCTGATCAGGCTCTCGGTCGGCATCGAGCACATCGACGACCTGATCGCCGACGTCGAGCAGGCGCTGAAGGCGAGCCAGCAGTAAGCGAAGAAAATAAAAGGGGGACCGGCTCTCTATGATGCCGGTCCCCCTTTCGCCATTTCAAGGCAGGAGAGGACGATGCCCCTCGAAAGACTCGAACGAACCCAGGTCATTGCGACCACGCTCGCCGAGGCCTGGCGCTTCTTCAGCCGTCCCGACAACCTGGCGACCATCACCCCACCCTCGATGGCTTTCCGGGTTACCTCGGCCCCGCAGCAAACCATGTACCCCGGGATGATCATCACCTACAAGGTGAGCCCGGTCTCCGGACTCCCCCTTACCTGGGTGACCGAGATCACCCACGTCGAGGAGCCCTCCTTTTTCGTCGACGAGCAGCGGATCGGCCCGTACCGTTTCTGGCACCACCAGCACCACTTCCGTGAGGTCGAGGGCGGGGTCGAGATGCGGGACATCGTCCACTACCAGCTTCCCTTCGGCCCCCTCGCCCTGCCGGTCACCTGGCTGGTGAAACGCAGACTGGAGGGGATCTTCGAATACCGGGTGCAGGCGGTGGAGCGGCTCTTCGGAAGCGGCAACCGGTAAGCTCCGGCCGGCTCCTTGAAGGCCAGAACCTCCCTCACCCGGCCTTCGGCCACCCTCTCCCCGTATTTTCTCCCCTCGCCCCCATCGGGGGAGAGGGTCAGGGTGAGGGGGCGGCGGCGGCTAAAAGCTCCCTCTCCGACCGAAACACCCTCTCCCCGCCGCTCACGGGGTCCGTAAACCGCACCTCGCGGGCGATCAGTTGCAGCGGCCTCGCGAAGTCATCCTCCCGTTCCGGCTGGAGCTCCGGATAGAACCGGTCGTTCTCGATGGCGAAGCCCAAACCGCTCATGTGCACCCGCAGCTGGTGGGTCTTCCCGGTCACCGGCCGCAACAGGAACCTTCCCCGCCCCTCCTTCACCGCATCGAGCCTGATCACCGAGCGCGCGTTCGGCTCCCCCTCCACATTACGCATCCTGAACCACGGATCTCCCGGGACGATCCGCGTCTCCACCAGCCATTGCCTCACCTCCGGAAGCTCCCGGCAGGGGGCTATCGCCTCGTACAGCTTTTCCACGTTTCCTTCCCGGAAGAGCCGGCAATAGGCATCCCTGGTGCTGCGGTTGGCGGAGAAGAGGACGATGCCGGCGGTCTCCCGGTCGATCCGGTTGACCGGGACCAGCTCGGGGTTCCCCGTAGAGTTCCGGAGCCTGTTCATGAGGCATTCCGCGACGTAAGGGCCGGTCGGATTGACGGGAAGGAAGTGAGGCTTGCAGCAGACCAGCAGGTGGTCGTCCTGGTACAGGATCCTCTCCCGGAAGGGAATCACCGGCTCCCGATCCACCTCCCTTCGGTAAAAGAGGCGTTTCCCCGGACGATAGGGGGAGTGGAGAGTTACCGGGTGCCCTTCCTCGTCGCAAACCTTTCCGTCCAGGATTCGCCGCTCCCAGACGCCCCTGGAAATGGCGGGGAACCGCGCGCTTAGAAATTCCGGGATGGAGGGATACGGGAGATCCGCAACCGGCATGGTGACTTTGGAAAACTGGATCACAAGGGGGGCCTCTTCATCCTACCCGCGGTAGGCGGCCACATTCTTTCTCCAGCGCCCGGAGAGCAGGAAGAGCGCTGCCGCCATTTCGAGCAGGGGAGCCGCGACCACCAGGAACAAGGGCTGGCTGGTTATCGGCCAGAACAGGATGGTCGCCGGGTCGCCATGGACGGCCTCGACGATGATGGGGACGATCGCGTACGCCATCACCAGGTAAAGGACGCTCAGGAGTTCGGCGCGACGGTTGTTTTCGGCCAGGTTCAAAAAGAGCATCACGCTCAGATCGCGCACCATGAAGAAGAGGACGGCAAAGACGAAGGCGGCGACCCTGAAGATGGTCGCGGTCGAGGAACTGCCGGCCACCATGACCACCGCCATCACCGCCACCAGCGGCGCGGTCAAGAGCCAGCGGGGCGCCTTCTGGAGAAAGGCCCCCATCTTTCTCTCCCTGACGAGTTGCTCAACGCCCCGCAAGGCGACCGGATCCTTGCGCTCGATGAACGCCATCAGGTAGGTAGCCGCCAGGGCTACGTAGAACGCTACCAGGAGGGCGGGATTGATCCCCTCGAACCCGGCCCCCGGCTTGGTGCCATACAGGAAGCCCCCGAGGTAGATCATCAGGAAAAGAACGAAGGCGAACCACGAGGCGGGATTGTTCTTCATCTGCAATTCCCGGCGCATCAATTGATAGACACCGAGGATGCTCCAGGCGGCGAAGGCCGCGGTGCTGAGAAGGATGAACTCGGGACCACCGTAGCTGTTGCCGAACCAGGGCACCGGTTTCTCCCGTCCGAATACGAGGCTCACGAAGGGGGTGACGGCCACGATCCCGAGCAGGAGAATCGCCGTCGTCTGGCTCTTCACGAACTTCCGCTCCTTCTGAATCGACAAAAGGCTGGCCAGCAGACAGACGGCGTGCCCCAGGACACCGGCGAAGACCAGGGAGAAGACGGTTTCCAGGATCCGCGAATACGCTGTGTCGGGAACCGAAAGGGCATAGAACGCGAGGCAGATCGAGGAACCGTACCAGGTGTAGATGGTACTGCCAAAGAGCTTGCCCAGCACCAGTTGCCAGGGGGTCAACACCGACATCCGCTGCCCGTCCCAGGTGTGCTCACGGATCTCGTTCATGATCGATTCGGCGGCCAGCTTGGTGCCCCAAAGAACGGTGATGAGGAAATAGAGAGAGCCCGCAGTCTGTGAGATCTCCGCTCCGAACTTTCTGGCGTTACTGACATAGGCAAGAAAGAGCACCGATCCGATGACCAGCGGCATTCCTATCAGGCGGTAGCCGCTCAACTCGAGCCAGACATTTTTCCTGAATTCGGGATTGTCGAACATGTCAGCGCCCTCCCTTCTGGCGGTCACCCTGCACGGTTCGCAGGTAAACGTCCTGCATGTTCTGCTTCGACTGTCCGAAGGCGCAGACGCGCAGGCCACCGGCGATCATCACCCGCAACAACTCGTGCTGGCGGGCGGGATCCGAACTGCAGGAAATGAGAGCGGTGCTCTCGTTGGCCTGTACGATCTCCACCCCCGTCAGCTGCCGGAGTGCACTTTCCAGGTCGGGAAGCGCTTCGGCCACCCTGAGCTCGAAGAGCGCCTGCTCCTCGCGGGCGGCCAGCGGGGTGTTGTCGATGATCCGGCCCTCCTGCAGCACGAGCATGTCCGTGCAGTACTCCTCGAGCTCGGAGAGGATGTGAGAGGAAACGAGCAGCGTCATGCCGGCCTCCTGCAGCCGCTTGAACAGCAGCGACAGGGAGTGGCGGGACTCGGGATCGAGACCGGAAGCGGGCTCGTCGAGAAGGAGCAGACGGGGACGATGGATGATGGCCTGGGCGATGGCGAGGCGCTGGCGCTGACCGCGGGAAAGGGAACCAGCCTTCTGGCCGAGCTTCCCTTCGATCTCGAGCTGACGGGCGCAGGAGAGAATCCAGTCCGGCTGGGTCTCGGGATCGACGCCATGAGAGAGCGCGGCGTAGTCGAGACACTGCTGGGCAGTCAACTCCTCGTAAAGGCCGAAGAAATCGGAGAGATACCCGATCTGACGATGGGTAGCGCGCGGATCGGCAAGGATGTCGCGACCGTCAAGCAGGATGGTGCCGGAGACCGGCTCTTCCAGGGCGGCCAGACAGCGAAGCAGCGTCGTCTTGCCCGCCCCGTTGGGGCCGACCAGGGCGGTTATGCTTCCCTGCCGGAGAGAAAAGGAGACCTCTTTCAGCGCCCGCTTTCCGGGATAATCAAAAACGAGCGACCGCACCTCGATCATGGGTTACTCCTGAATAGATATGCCTGGGTGAGTTTGGTACTTCGTAGGGTGGGCAGCCCTCTGCCCACCATTTTGGTGTCCTTAGGCGAGCATGACCACTTTCCCGGTGCAAAGGCCGCGTGGGCACGGAGTGCCCACCCTACGGGAGCGCAGGTCATGGAAAGGTTAGAACTGATCGGGGAAGCACAACCCACCGGGGGTGCAGTGGAAGTAATAGATGGCGACGAAGACCACGGCAGCAAGGATGTAGACGCCGATGATTATGAAAAACGTGCGCAGATTTTGCGATTTCATAATTATCCGACCTTGTTCGACGTGTCGATGATATCTCTCTCGCCGCGAAAAACAACCCTCACTCGACCCTTCGGCCACCTCATCTCCCCTCGCCCCCATCGGGGGAGAGGGCCAGGGTGAGGGGGCGGTGGTGATCACCCGATGGAAGCCAACTCCAGCCGGCCGCCCCAGCGGTACATCAGCTCGGTCTTCAGTTTCTCGTGCCCGGGCGCCCGCAGCTCCGGATCGCTCTCCACCAGCGCGAACGCCTCCTTGCGCGCCTGCTCGAGAACGCCGCCGTCACGCAGGATGTCGGCCACCTTGAGTTCCGGAAGCCCCGCCTGACGGGTGCCTAGGAAATCCCCCGGTCCCCGGATCTCCAGGTCGGCCTCGGCGATGGCAAATCCATCGGTGCTTTCTACCATGACCTGCAGCCGTTTGTCACCATCTTCGGAACGCTGGAAACCGGTCATCAGGATGCAGCGCGACCGCTCGCTCCCCCGCCCTACCCTGCCGCGCAGCTGGTGCAGCTGGGAGAGGCCGAACCGCTCGGCGTGCTCGATCACCATGACAGTGGCGTTCGGTACGTCGATCCCCACCTCGATGACCGTGGTGGCGACCAGGATGTCGGTCTCGCCGGCCTTGAAGGCGAGCATGGTGGCCTCCTTCTCGGCCGCCGTCATCCGCCCGTGCAGGACCGCCACCCGCAGGTCCGGAAAGATGTCGTTGGCCAGGTGCTCGGCCATCTGCACCGCTGCCTTCAGATCGCTCTTCTCGGACTCCTCGACCAGGGGATAGATGACGTAGGCCTGCCGCCCCTTGGCGATTTCATCCCGCACGACGGAATACATCTCGTTGCGGCGAGATTCCCGCACGATCCTTGTCTCGATGGGGGTGCGCCCGGGAGGAAGCTCGTCAATGACCGACAGCGCGAGGTCGCCGAAAACGGTCATGGAGAGCGTGCGGGGGATCGGGGTTGCGGTCATCACCAGGATGTCGGGATTTTCCCCCTTCTTCTTCAAAAGGGCGCGCTGCACGACGCCGAAGCGGTGCTGCTCGTCGATCACCCCGAGCCCCAACCGGTGGAACTCCACCTTCTGCTGGATGACGGCATGGGTGCCTACCACGATCTTGGTTTCCCCGGAGGCGATCCTCTCCAGGGTATCGCTCTTCCCTTTCGAGCTGGAGGTAAGCAGCGCCACGGTGATCCCCAGCTGCTCGCAGTACTTGTGAATGTTCAGGTAGTGCTGCTCGGCCAAAAGCTCGGTCGGGGCCATGATGGCCACCTGGTAATCATTCTCCACGCAGATGAGCGCCGCCAAAAGCGCCACCAGGGTCTTGCCGCAGCCGACGTCCCCCTGCACCAGGCGGTGCATCGGATGAGGGGACATCATGTCCTCCTTGATCTCGGAGAGCACCCGCCGCTGCGCGTTGGTCAGGCTGAAAGGAAGGAGCTTCAAGAGCTCCCGGGTGTAGCGGTGGGTCACCTGGAAGGCGATGCCGTCCTCGACTGCGATCCCGCGGCGCTTGAGGGCAAGCCCCATCTGCAGGAAGAAGAGCTCGTCGAAGGCGAGCGAGCGGTGCGCCTCTCCCTTGCCGGCATTGAGATCGGCCACCTTGCTGTCCGGGTCGGGCGCGTGCGCCTCCCTGAGCGCGACCGGCAGGGAGAGAACCTGCTGGCGCTCCGCGATGTCGGCGGGCAGGCAACCGGTGACATAGCGGCTGTAGCGCTGCACCGTCTCCCTCATGATCTTGCGCATCACCTTCTGGGTCACCCCTTCGGTCAAGGGATAGACCGGCAGGATACGCCCGAAGTTGTCGGGGTCACGCGCCATCACCTGGGCGAGATCCTCCCCCTCCCCTGCCCATTCCACCTCGGGGTGATGCATCTCCCGCTGGAAACCGAACTGCGCCACCTCGCCGATGAAGATCCCGCGCCGGCCCGGCTCCCAGTTCTTCTTCATGAACATCGGGTGGAAGTGGAACCACTTCAGCGCGAGGCTCCCGCTATCGTCCTGCACGATGGCCTCGAAATACTTCCGCCCCCCCTTGGTCACCATCGGCTGGGCGGAGACCACCGTGCCGAAGAAGGAGTAGGTGGCGCCGGGGCGCAGGTCACGGATCCTTTTCAGCTCGCGCCGGTCCTCGTAGCGGTTGGGGAGCACGTAGAGCGCATCGAGTACCGTCGCCACCCCCATCCTGGCGAGCGCCTCCGCGAGCTTCGGCCCCACCCCCTTGATGAACTGCATGGGTGTCTTCAGCTCCTGCGGGATCGACGATGCGTACCCCAACGCCGCCGCACCCTCCTTCGCTACCGACGAACCAGAAGTCCCCTCCTTCGCCGAAGACCCGCCAATGTCTCGCCCCTTAGCCAATGCCCCGCCACAGTTCCCCCCCTTTTGCGAAGGGGGGACAGGGGGAATTTTAGCCTCGCTAGCAGGAGCCGCGACAGCCGAAACTGGCGTCGATCCGGTCCCGGTCTTAACCGCCGAAGAACGTGCCTCAGCCGGTGGCTGCTCAGTCAGGTCAAGCTGCTTTGCCGGCCTGATCTGCTTGTCCGGGGAGGGTTGCGCTGCGCTTTTGGATTGGGGAGTGAGACGGAGAGACCCGTCGATAACTTCGATCTCAAGCCGGTCGCCGGCCTTCAGCTTCAGGGAGTCCCGAAGCTCGTCAGGTAGCTTGATGGATCCATCCGGGTTCAGCGAGATGGTCGGCATGAGAGATGGGGGATGAAACAAATCCTCCCCGGGGGTCAGGTCTTGAATTATCACCTTTTTGCAAAGTCACAATTCAAGACCTGACCCCAAGGGAGGAGCTGAGGTCGGTTTAGAAGAGCTTGTTGATGTCGGTCAGGATCTCCTCGACATCAATGCCGTGGGCGGCGCACCCCTGCTCGAGGGATTCGTTCTGGGCGCCCATGCAGCCGATGCAGCCGAGATTGTATTTGGCGAGGACCTTCACCACATCCGGGTGCATCCTCATGACGGTGGCGAAAGTCATGTCCTTGGTTACCATGTGTTCCTCCGTGTTCGTCCTGCTTCTCGTTGGGTTGTGCTGCTACTCGTAACGGATCTCGATGATCTCGTATTCCTTGGTGCCGGAAGGTACGGTCACCCGCACCGTGTCGTCGAGCTTGTGGCCGATGAGGGCCTTGCCGACCGGGGAGGTGCAGGAAATCTTGCCGAGCTTGATGTCGGCCTCGTCTTCGCCGACGATCTTGTAGGTGATCTCTTCCTCGCTGCCGGTATCGTACACGGTCACGGTGGCGCCGAAGACGACTTTGTCCGGCTTGAGGTTGGAGAGGTCCACCACGTAGGCGCGAGCCAGCTTGTCCTGCAGCTCGAGAATGCGCCCCTCGATGAAACCCTGACGGTTCTTGGCGGCATCGTACTCGGCGTTCTCGGAAAGGTCGCCGTGGGAACGTGCTTCGGCGATATCCTGGATAACCTTCGGGCGCTCCTCCTTGATCAGCCGGCGGAGATCCTCCTGGAGTGCCTCGTAACTTTCCTTAGTCAGTGGAACAGTCTGGGACATCGATTTCGTACTCCTTGTTAACTAATGGGGGGGCCAAAAGGCCCCCCGTTTAAGCTGCTTGGATTGTGAAAGGGGAACGTGAACCACGCTCCCCCATCGAGCCGCTTACTTCAGATATTCCTGAATCGACTTCACTTCCAGCTTCTTCTGCGAGGTAGCGATTATGCCGTCCACCACTGCCTTGGCTCCCGAGGCGGTGGTGTAGTAGGCGATGTTGTTGATCAGGGTGTTGCGGCGTATCGAGAAAGAGTCGGCCACCGCTTGCGCACCGAGGGTGGTGTTGATCACCATGCAGATCTCGTTGTTCTTGATCGCGTCCACGATGTGCGGCCTGCCTTCGAGCACCTTGTTGACTACCTGGACGGAGACTCCTTCCTTCTGCAAGTAAGCCGCGGTGCCTTTGGTAGCAACCAGTTCGAAGCCCTGATCATACAGTCTTTTGGCTAGAGTGACAATATGTTTTTTGTCAGTGTCTTTAACGCTGATAAAGACTTTCCCGGTAACCGGGAGCCTGACATTGGCCCCCAGCTGTGCCTTCGCGTAGGCCTCCGGGAAGGTCTTGCCGATCCCCATGACCTCGCCGGTGGACTTCATCTCCGGTCCGAGGATGGTGTCGACGCCCGGGAACTTGGTGAAGGGGAAGACCGATTCCTTGACCGAGATGTGCTCCGGGATGATCTCCTCGGTCACGCCGAGTTCGGCGAGGGTCTTGCCGGCCATGACGCGGGCCGCGATCTTGGCGAGCGGGCGGCCGGTCGCCTTGGAGACGAACGGCGAGGTACGCGAGGCGCGCGGGTTGACCTCGAGGATGTAGATGTCGTTCCCCTTGACGGCGAACTGGACGTTCATGAGGCCCTTGACGTTCAGCTCCAGCGCCATGATCTTGGTCTGGCGGCGGATCTCGTCGATGACTTCCTGCGACATGGAGTACGGCGGCAGCGAGCAGGCGGAGTCGCCGGAGTGAATGCCGGCCTCCTCGATGTGCTCCATGATCCCGCCGATGACGGCGCTCTCGCCGTCGCACAGGGCGTCGACGTCGATCTCGACCGCCTCGTCGAGGAACTTGTCGATCAGGATCGGGTGCTCAGGGGAAGCCTGCACCGCGGTGTGCATGTAGCGGCGGAGGTTGTCGACGTCGTAGACGATCTCCATGGCGCGCCCGCCGAGCACGTAGGAGGGGCGGACCACCACCGGGTAGCCGATCCGGTCGGCCACCGCTTCGGCCTCCTCGAAGGAGCGGGCGGTGCCGTTTTCCGGCTGCCTGAGGTTGAGCTTCTGGAGCATCTCCTGGAAGCGCTCGCGGTCCTCGGCGCGGTCGATGGCGTCCGGGGTGGTGCCGATGATGGGCACCCCGGCCTTTTCGAGGGCCACGGCGAGTTTCAGCGGGGTCTGGCCGCCGAACTGCACGATCACCCCGTTGGGCTTCTCGACGTCGACGATGTTCAGCACGTCCTCGTAGGTGAGCGGCTCGAAGTAGAGACGGTCGGAGGTGTCGTAGTCGGTGGAGACCGTCTCCGGGTTGCAGTTGACCATGATGGTCTCGTAGCCGTCCTCGGCGAGGGCGAAGACGCCGTGCACGCAGCAGTAGTCGAACTCGATCCCCTGGCCGATCCTGTTGGGTCCGCCGCCCAGGATGATGATCTTCTTCTTGTCGGTCGGCTCGGCCTCGCACTCTTCCTCGTAGGTGGAGTAGAGGTACGGGGTGTGGGCGACGAACTCGGCGGCGCAGGTGTCGACCCTTTTGAAGACCGGCTTGACACCGGCGGCAAGGCGCAGGCTGCGCACGTCCAGTTCCGTCATCTTCCACAGCATCCCGAGGTACTTGTCGGAAAAGCCGAAGCGTTTGGCGTCCCAGAGGACCTCCTTCAGGTTCTCCTTCGACTCGGCCAGTACGTTGAGCGGCTTGAGCTCCTCTTCCTTCTCGATGATCTGGCGGATGTTGTGGAGGAACCAGGGGTCGATCCCGGTCAGCTTGTAGATCTCCTCGACCTCCATGCCGGCCCGGAAGGCGTCTCCCACGTACCAGATGCGGTCGCAGTTGGGGATGGTCAGCTTCTCGGTGAGCTTCGCGCGCTCCTTGTCGGTAAGGGCCCGGCGGGTATCGCCGCCTACGCCGAAGAAGCGGGACTCGAAGCCGCAGGAGCCGATCTCCAGCGAGCGGAGCGCCTTCTGGAAGGATTCCTTGAAGGTCCTGCCGATGGACATGACCTCGCCCACCGATTTCATCTGGGTGGTGAGGGTGGCGTCGGCGGCCGGGAACTTCTCGAAGGTGAAGCGCGGGATCTTGGTGACCACGTAGTCGATGGTCGGCTCGAAACAGGCCGGGGTCTCGCGGGTGATGTCGTTGGTGATCTCGTCGAGGGTGTAGCCGACGGCGAGCTTGGCGGCGATCTTGGCGATCGGGAAACCGGTGGCCTTGGAGGCGAGCGCCGAGGAGCGGGAAACGCGCGGGTTCATCTCGATGACGACCAGGCGGCCGGTCTTGGGGCTCACGCCGAACTGGATGTTGGAGCCGCCGGTATCGACGCCGATCTCGCGGATGATCTTCAAAGAGGCGTCGCGTAGGATCTGGTATTCCTTGTCGGTCAGGGTCTGGGCCGGTGCCACGGTGATGGAGTCGCCGGTGTGGACCCCCATCGGGTCGAGGTTCTCGATGGAGCAGATGATCACCACGTTGTCGGCGGTGTCCCTCATGACCTCGAGTTCGTACTCCTTCCAGCCGATCAGCGACTCCTCGACCAGGATCTCGTTGGTCGGGGAGGCCTCGATGCCGGCCATGGACATACGCTCATACTCTTCCATGTTGTAGGCGATGCCGCCGCCGGTGCCGCCCAGGGTGAAGGAGGGGCGGATGATGGCCGGGAAGCCGACGTGCTTGATGACGTCCATCGACTCCTGGTAGTTGTGGGCAAGACCCGAGCGCGGGATGTCCAGCCCGATGCGGATCATCGCCTCTTTGAAGAGGGTGCGGTCCTCCGCCTTCTTGATGGCCGGGAGCTTGGCACCGATCAGCTCGACCCCGAACTTCTCCAGGGTGCCGTTCTCGGCGACCGCCACCGCGGTGTTGAGGGCGGTCTGCCCGCCGAGGGTCGGGAGCAGCGCGTCCGGACGCTCCTTCTCGATGATGGCGGCCAGGATCTCCGGGGTGACCGGCTCGATGTAGGTGGAATCGGCGAAATCCGGGTCGGTCATGATGGTCGCCGGGTTGCTGTTCAGAAGCACGACCTCGAAGCCCTCCTCCTTCAGCGCCTTGCAGGCCTGGGTGCCGGAGTAGTCGAACTCGCACGCCTGGCCGATGACGATCGGGCCGGCGCCGATGATGAGGATCTTCTTGATGTCTGTACGTTTAGGCATGGTAAATCATCTCCAATCTTCTCTGGTCGTATCTCTGTAGGTAAATCGTTTACCGATAATCGCTTTTCGTTATCCCCTCGCCCCTTCAGGGGAGAGGGGCAGGACTCATTTATTCCCTCGCCCTCCGGGAGAGGGGCAGGGGGGAGGGAGCCTCTAACATCTTCCCTTACCCGGCCTTCGGCCACCCTCTCCCGGGGGGAGAGGGAGAATTGAAAGCCTTTACTCGGCCGGTTCGTCCTGAACCCACCCGTTTTCCAGTCCGGCGTCCTCGAGCGCTTCCACCGCCTCGCCGTACTCTTCCGCGTTCACCCGCCGCTCGATGCCGGGGGTGGAGGTGGCGGCGTGGGCCGGGAAGTACTGGCTCATAAGCGCGATGTGCGTCTCTTCTCCCAGGTGCTCGGCAATCCAGGGAAGCGTCTCCGTGCTCCCTGCTCTCCCCTCCGGAAGGACCAGGTGCCGGATGATGAGACCCCTTTTCCCGATCCCGTTATCATCGCACTCGAGATGCCCTACCTGGCGGAGCATCTCGATCACCGCCGCGCGGTTGATTTCCCGGTACCCCGGTGCCCCCGAGAGCCTCGCCGCCTCCTCGTCGTCGACGTACTTCATGTCGGGGAGGTAGATGTCGACGACGCCGTCCAAGTGCTTCAGCGTGTCCACCTTTTCGTAGCCGCTCGTGTTCCAGACGATCGGTATCCGGAACCCTTTGCGGATGGCGACGAAGAGGGCCGCCATGATCTGCGGCGTGTAGTGGGTCGGGGTGACGAAGTTGATGTTGTGTGCGCCCCGCTTCTGGAGCCCCACCATCTTGTCCGCCAGTTCCGCGACCGTCAGGTCGGTACCGTTTCTCAGCTGGCTGATCGGGAAGTTCTGGCAGAATTTGCAGCTGAGCGTGCAGCCGGAGAGGAAGATGGTGCCGGACCCTTTGGTGCCTGAGATCGGCGGTTCCTCTCCGCGGTGGATATTGGCCGAAGCGATGCGCGGCATCTTGCCTGCGCCGCAGCGCCCCACCTGGCCGGCGAGCCGGTTCACCCCGCAGTTGTGCGGGCAGAGGTCGCACCCCGCGAGTCGGCGGTACCCTTCGCGGATCCGCCGGCTCAGCTCACCCGAGTTGTAAAGATCGAGGTAGTTCATGTTCTTTCTAAAGCTCAATTCCTTTGCCTTCAGGCAGCTGGCCCCGAAGGGCCACAACGTTATCCCCTCGCCCCTTCAGGGGAGAGGGTGCCCGAAGGGCGGGTGAGGGCAGAAATTAAAAGCTTCCCTCACCCCTGCCCCTCTCCCCTGAAGGGGCGAGGGGATATTGATTTGCTACCCCTTGTGGTTCTCCATCATCTCCACGAACCTGCTGAACAGGTAGTGGGAGTCGTGGGGACCGGGGGAGGCTTCCGGGTGGTGCTGGACCGAGAAGATCGGGAGGTTCTTGTGGATCATCCCCTCCACGGTCTGGTCGTTCAGGTTTTCGTGACCGAGCTCGCAGGCGTGGGAGAGCGAGATGATATCCACCGAGAAGCCGTGGTTCTGGGCGGTGATCTCGACCTTCCGGGTCTTCATGTCCATGACCGGGAGGTTGGAGCCGTGGTTGCCGAACTTGAGCTTCATGGTCCGGCCGCCCAGGGCCAGGCCGAGGAGCTGGTGCCCGAGGCAGATCCCGAAGATCGGCTTTTTGCCGACGAACTTCTTGATGTTCTCGATGACCTCTTTCATCGGCTCCGGGTCGCCCGGGCCATTGGAGAGGAAGATCCCGTCCGGGTTCATGGCCAGGGCGGATTCGGCCGGGAAGGTGGCCGGGACGACGGTCACGTCACAACCGGCGGAGACCAGGCAGCGAAGGATGTTCAGCTTGATGCCGAAGTCGTAGGCGACCACCTTGAACTTGAGATCCCGCTTGTCGATCTCGGGGTAGCCGCTGTCGAGGTCCCAGAGCCCCTGGGTCCAGTGGTAGGGCTTGTCGCAGGTGACGCCGGTGGCGAGGTCGAGGCCGCTCATGGAAGGAATCGCGCGGGCCTTTCTGACCAGGCTCTCCGGATCGAAGTCGACGGTGGAGATGATGCCGTTCTGGGCACCCTTGTCGCGGAGGTGACGGGTCAGTGCGCGGGTGTCGATCCCCTGGATGCCGACGATGCCGTTCTCCTTGAGGTAGGCGTCCAGGCTCATGGTGGCGCGCCAGTTCGAGTAGCAGTCCAGGTACTCCCTCACGATGAAGCCGGAGAGGTAGAGCTGGTTACTTTCGATGTCTTCCGGGTTGATGCCGGTGTTACCGATCTGGGTGTAGGTCATGGTGACCATCTGCCCCTTGTAGGAGGGGTCGGT
The DNA here is from genome assembly GCF_054784495.1 of Geomonas sp. Red276. NCBI lineage: Bacteria > Pseudomonadati > Thermodesulfobacteriota > Desulfuromonadia > Geobacterales > Geobacteraceae > Geomonas > Geomonas sp. Red276. The sequence continues at coordinate 110,697 of NZ_BLXW01000013.1, read as the reverse complement.
AAGGACCTCCTGGTAGCCGGACATGGCGGTGTTGAAGACTACCTCGCCGCTGGTTTCGCCCGTTGCGCCGAAGGCCTTACCGGTGAAGATCCGGCCGTCCGCCAGAGCAAGCACTGCTTTCATATCTTCTCCATTCTGTGTTTATTGCTGCGTATTCTTATCCCGACCCCGTTCAAGGGGAAGGTCGGGGTGAGGATGGTGAGTTTACTTCTTGTTGACTACCTGCCCCTTCACGATGGTGTAGGCGGCGGCGCCTTTCATCTCCCAGCCGATGAACGGGCTGTTCTTCGACTTGGACTCCAGTTTCTCGGCCACCACCTTCCACTTCCGGTTCGGGTCGATGATGGTGACGTCGGCGACCGCTCCGCGCTTCAGGGTCCCCCGCTCGACGCCGAGGATCTTGGCCGGGTTGCAGGACATGAGCGATACCAGCTTCTTCATGTCGACCACCCCATCCTCCACAAGCTTGAGCGAAAGGGGGAGCGAGGTCTCGAGCCCGACGATGCCGTTGTAGGCGAGGTTGAATTCGACTTCCTTTTCGTCCGGGTGATGCGGGGCATGGTCGGTGGCGATGGCGTCGATGGTCCCGTCGGCAAGCGCGGCCTTGATGGCGTCGCGGTCGGCGGCGCTTCTCAGGGGCGGGTTCATCTTGGCGTTGGTGTCGTAGCCGAGCACGGCCTCATCCGTGAGGGTGAAGTAGTGGGGCGCGGTCTCGCAGGTGACCTTGACGCCGCGGGCCTTGGCGTTGCGGATGATCCGGCAGGAGCCGGCGGTCGAGATGTGGGCGATATGCACCGGGGCGTTGCAGAACTCGGCGAGGTAGACCTCGCGGGCCACGGCGGCGTCTTCGGCCACCCAGGGGATCCCCTTCAACCCGAGCTCGGTGGCTACCGGGCCTTCGTTCATGACCCCCTCGCCGACCAGCGACAGGTCCTCGGAGTGGGTGATCACGGTGATGCCGATCCCCTTGGCGTACTCGAGGGCGCGGCGCATCAGCTCGGAGCTTCCGACCGGCTTGCCGTCGTCGGAAACGGCTACGCAGCCGGCTTCCTTGAGATCGCCCATCTCGGCCAGGCTCTCCCCTTTGCTCCCCTTGGTGATGGCACCGACCGGGAAGACGTTGACCATCGCTTCCTGCCTCGCCTTGTTGACGATGTAGGAGGTGACGGCCTTGTTGTCGTTGACCGGGGAGGTGTTCGGCATGCAGGCCACCGAGGTGAACCCGCCGGCCGCGGCCGAACGGGAACCGGTGGCGATGTCTTCCTTGTATTCCAGACCCGGATCGCGCAGGTGGACGTGCATGTCGATGAGTCCCGGGGTGACGATCAGCCCGGTAGCGTCAACCGACTCGGTCTCCTCCGGAGCGGTCAGCCCCTGGCCGAGCTCGAGAATCACGCCGTCGGCGATCAGGATATCCATCACTTCGTCAATCCCCTGGGAGGGGTCAATCACGTGCCCGCCTTTGATCAACAGATTCATATTCAGCACCTCTTTAGAGAAGCAAATGGGTTGATGTCTCATTAGATTCGTGACCAATTTTTCGCCCTTTCCTCGACGATACCGGAGGGTTAACCCCGGATTCCGGCCGGCCGAAATGGGCATAAACCGAGAAGAAAGGCAGCTGACGAAGCATGCCCCTCTTCCCCTACCCTTCGGTCGGCTCGCCGCCGCAGACGTGGTAGAGCATGGCCATCCTGATGGCGACGCCGTTTTCCACCTGCTTCAAGATGTAGGACTGGTCGCAGTCGGCCACCGAGGAGGCGAGCTCCACACCGCGGTTGATCGGGCCCGGATGCATCACCATGGCGTCCTTCTTGGCAAGGGCCAGGACATCGGGGTTCAAGCCGTAGTAGCGGGAGTATTCGCGCATGCTCGGAAGCAGGGTCTTCCCCTGGCGCTCGAGCTGGATCCTGAGCATCATGACCACGTCGGCCTTGTGCACCGCCTCGCGCATGTCCTTGCAGACGGTGACGTTCCCCAGCCGTTCGATGCCGATCGGCATCATGGTCGGCGGGCCGGCCACGAAAATCGAGGCCCCCATCTTGGTCAGGCCGTAGATGTCGGAGCGGGCCACGCGGCTGTGGGTGATGTCCCCGACGATGGCGACTTTGAGCCCTTCCAGCTTCCCGAACTTCTGGCGCATGGTCAGCATGTCGAGAAGCCCCTGGGAGGGGTGCTCGTGGGCGCCGTCGCCGGCGTTGATCACCGAGCAGGAGACCCTTTTGGCAAGGTACTCGTGCGCGCCGGAGACCGCGTGGCGCATGACGATGATGTCGGGTTTCATGGCCAGCACGTTTCTGGCGGTATCGAGGAGGGTTTCGCCTTTGGTGACCGAGCTGGTGGACGCCGAGATGTTGATGGTATCGGCGGAGAGACGTTTTGCTGCAATTTCGAAGGAGGTGCGGGTCCTGGTGGATGCCTCGTAAAAAAGGTTGACCACCGTCTTGCCGCGCAAAGTGGGGACCTTCTTGATGTCGCGGCTGTTCACTTCGTTGAGGCTGTCGGCAGTGTCGAGCAGCAGCTCGATTTCTTCCTTGGTCAGATCCTTGAGTCCGATGATGTCTTTGTGCCTGAAACCCATACCCCCCCCTGACATAGACAGATGTTCGTGGTTAGACGTTCGCGGTTATGAGAGTGACTCTTATTTCTGTAAGATGACTTCCGTGGGGTGGTTTTCGGCGTCGAAGTCGACGGCGATGTTCTCGCTCCTGCTGGTCGGAACGTTGCGCCCGACGAAATCGGCCCGGATCGGCAGGTCGCGGTGCCCGCGATCGACCAGTACGGCCAGCTGGATGCAGGAGGGGCGCCCCTGGTCCATCAGCGCGTCCATGGCGGCGCGGATGGTCCTCCCGGTGAAGAGCACGTCGTCCACCAGGACGACCTTCTTCCCTTCGATGCCGAAGGGGAGCTCGGTCTTGCCGACCGGCAGGTGCTCGGAGTGCCCCTTGATGTCGTCGCGGTACATGGTGATATCCACCGCGCCGACCGGGACCTCGACCCCTTCGATCTCCAGGAGGCGGCGGGCCAGCTCGTGGGCCAGGTGAACGCCTCCGGTCCGGATTCCGACCAGGACGACCCCATCGACACCCTTGTTCCTCTCCAGCACTTCGTGGGCGATCCTGGTGAGCGCCCGCTTTACCCCGTTGCCGTCCAGAATTACAGTGTTTTCAGCCATTTGGACCCCCTGGTATTAGATCGTAAACAGTTGATTCCACGCACTTAACAATGAAAAAGAGCCTTCACGCGCACAAAGGCGTAAGGCTCTTCCGATATAACTTGAAAGAAGGACTCTTGCGTCACCTTTGCTAACCTCACAGGGCTAAATTAAAAGGCAGTCGTTCGGCAAATTTTCGCTAGATTAGCACCGGGGCCAGGCGGAGTCAAGACCAATGAGCGGGTGAAGGTATTGATTTACATTAATATTTTTTTACCCTTTGCGGGCAGGATTTTACCCCTTCCCTCCGCCTCCCGTTGTGCACGCGGCTTGACCTTGCTTGCCCCGCAATGCTATAACGCGAGGCGGATTTTCTATTAAAAGGACTTTTGCTCAAGACCGCGACGTGCCGATTCGGCAGTGAGCCGGATGGTGCAGAGGGAAAAGGAACGAAAGGCATGTTGACTGGTAAACAGAAGAGATTTTTGCGGGGGTTGGGACACTCGCTGAAGCCGGTGGTGACGGTGGGAAAAAGCGACATCAGCGAGGCGGTCTTGGCCACCACCAACGAGGCGCTGGAGAGCCACGAGCTCATCAAGGTGAAGATACTGGAGAGCTGCTTCATGGACCGCCACGAGGTGGCCGAGCAGCTTTGTGAGGCGACCGGCGCCGATCTGGCCCAGGTGCTGGGGAGGACGCTCCTCATCTATCGCCCGGCCAAGGAGCCGAAGCTGGAGCTGCCGAAAGGGTAGCCTTCAGACACACCGTAGGGTGGGCAGCCCTCTGCCCACCATTTCCCTTTCAAAACCGCGTGGGCACAGGATGCCCACCCTACCATGCCAAAGCCCCCCACTTCTACACCCTCTCGTACGGCTCGAACAGCCTCTTGAACTCGTCCAGCGCGAAGCGGTCGGTCATGCCGGCGATGTAGTCGCAGATCACCCGCTCCCGCCCGTCCCGCTCCATTTTCGCCTGGTGCTTGGAGGGAAGCAGGGTCGGATGCTTCACGTAGGTCTCGAACAGCTCCCCCAGGTAGCGCTCCGCCTTGACCCGCATCCTCTCCACCTTGTAGTGGCGGTAGAGGTTCTGAAAGAGGAAGCGCTTCAACTCGGCGTTGCGCTCGGCCATGGTGTCACTGAAGAAAACGAGCTGCTTGTTGACCCGCCGGACGTCTTCCTGGGTCTTGATTCCCAGCCGCTCGATATTGGCGGCGGTGGTGACCACCAGGTCGTTGATCAGCACGCCGATCAGGGCACTGACGGTCTGGCACACCCCACGCTCAACGTCGATGCTGGGGTACTTCCTGAGTATCCCCTCGTGTACCTCTTCCCATAGCGACACCTTCTTCAACTGGGCGAGATTGATATAGCCGGACTTGAGCCCGTCGTCTATGTCGTGGTTGTTGTACGCGATCTCGTCGGCCAGGTTGATGAGCTGCGCCTCGACGGTGGGAACGACGCCGGGGAGGAACTCGGCATAGGGGTGCAGCGGCGTGTCGTACTGCGAGGAATGCTTGGCGATCCCTTCCCGCACTTCCCACGACAGGTTCAGCCCGTTGAAGTTGGGGTGGCGCTCCTCCAGCTCGTCGACCACCCGCAGAGACTGCAGGTTGTGCTCGAAGCCGCCCGCTCCCTGCATGAGCCGGTTCAGCACCTCCTCGCCGGTATGCCCGAACGGGGTGTGCCCGAGGTCGTGGGCCAAGGCCAGCGTCTCCGTCAGCTCCTCGTTAAGCCCCAGCCGCCTCGCGATCCCCTTCCCTATCTGGGCAACCTCCAGGGAGTGGGTGAGCCTGGTGCGATAGTAATCGCCCTCGTGGTTGACGAAAACCTGGGTCTTGTATTCGAGGCGCCGGAAGGCGGCGCAGTGAATGATGCGGTCGCGGTCGCGCTCGAAGGCGGGGCGGTTGTCGCGAAACTCCTCATGGTACTTACGCCCGCGGGAGGTGTTGCTTCGGGCGGCGTATCCCGCCAGATCGGCACGTTCCATGGACTGCCCGTCTCTCATCCGTATGCACCTCGGCCTTAATGATGGTTTTCCAAAGTAACGTATTTATATCCCGGGAAATGACACTGTCAACAGCAAAGTTGGCATTGACGGCATCTCACCCGTCATGATAATAACTGTGTTTACAAATATTGTCTCATAAAAGGGAAGCAGTATTGTAAGTAGTGCTGCTTCCGACTGATTTATAACAGTTTCCCTCCATCGCTAAGACACCCTCCATTCAAAGCCTGCCGCACCGAAGGCAAAGAGCAGGGACGGGACGAGGGATGAGGTATAGAGGCCAACCTAATGCGGATAATCGCTGGCGAAGCCAGGGGACGCACTCTCCACGCGCCCAAGAGCATGCGGGTCCGGCCGACCGCCGACCGGGTGAAGGAAGCCCTTTTCAGCATGCTCATGAGCCGCCTGGGAGAGTTTGACGGCATGAGGGTGCTCGACATCTTCGCCGGCACCGGCAACCTGGGGATCGAAGCCCTCAGCAGGGGCGCGCAATACGCGGTCTTCGTCGATTCCCACCGGGAGTCGGCCGAGATGGTCCGGAAGAACCTGGAACTCACCCATTTTGCAGGGAAAGCGAAAGTGCTGGTTCAGGAAGCAGCCCTCGCCCTCAAGAGCCTCGAGCGAAACGAAGCCCCGTTTCACCTGGTGTTCCTCGATCCGCCGTACAGCGAAGGGCACACCGAAAGGCTCCTTGAGTTGCTCTCCCACTCCCCGCTGGTCGACGGCGGAACCACGGTCGTCGCGGAGTTTTCGGCGAAGGAGCGGATACCCGTCGAGTTTGGCCCCTTGCAGGAATATGAACGCCGCGTTTATGGCGACACCGCCCTCTCTTTCCTAACCCTAACCGGCAGAGGTGAACAGTGCCCCTGAAACTCGCAGTCTACCCCGGCTCCTTCGATCCCGTTACCTACGGTCACCTCGACATCATCGAGCGTGCCCTTAAGATTTTCGACGGCGTCATCGTCGCCGTGGCCAGAAACTCCGAAAAGAACGCCCTCTTCACCGTCAGGGAACGGATCGAGCTGCTGAGCGAGATCCTGGCCGACCGTCCACAGGCAAGAATTGAAACCTTCGACGGCCTCTTGGTCGATTTCGTCCGTGAGCGCGATGCCAGCGTCATCGTCCGCGGTCTGCGCGCCGTTTCCGATTTCGAGTACGAGTTCCAGCTGGCGCAGATGAACCGGAGCATCACCAAGGACGTGGAAACGCTCTTCATGATGACGTCGGTTCCCTACAGCTACCTCTCGTCCTCCATCGTGAAGGAAGTAAGCTCGCTGAACGGCCCGGTAGAGAAGCTGGTTCCGCCCGTGGTCAAGGCGGCTTTGGACAGGAAGTTCGGAAGATAGGGCGGAGGGAAGCATGAGAGCTGACAACTTGCTCCAAGTTGCCGCTAGAGAGAGTCTCTGCTAATGTTAAAGGCGCCTGTGTCAACGGGCGCCTTTAACGATGTGATTAGGAACGAGGGGAAGGCGCCTGCGAAGCCGGACCCCGATCGGGGGGCAAGGCCATGATCACCAAGGAAATGACCATCACCAGCATCCTGAGACGTTACCCCGAGACCCTCCCCGTCTTTAAGCGCCACGGACTGGACTGCTTCGACTGCCAGATCGCCGACTTCGAAGAGCTCGAACACGGCGCCTCGGTCCACAACCTCGATCTCGACTCCTTGCTCAGCGAGTTGAACGGGAAGATCAGAAATTGACCTGAAATCCCTAGTAGTGATAGCGGCAGCCTATCACTACAACCTCATCCTCCTCCACCTTGTACACTAGACGGTGTTCACGGTCTATTCTACGGGACCAGCAACCGGCAAGTTGAAACCGCAATGGCTCAGGCTTTCCGGCTCCTGTGAATGGTGTGCGACGAATTTCCTCAAGCAGCCCAAGGATTTTCTCTGCATGGCGCTTATCCGTCTGCAGCCAGTATCGCAGATCGTCTAAGGCGGTCGGAGTCAAAGAGACATTCATAATCCCAATGCATCCAACGAGGTTCTTTTCCCACTGCGAGCCTCTTCCAGCGACTGCATCAACCTTGAGGCATTTACCGGGTTGGAAAGCAGGTACTCGCTCTCCATTATGGACTCATAGTCTTCCAAACTCAGCATCACCACACTCTCTCCTTTCCGGCGGGTAATGAGAATTGGTTCGTGGTTACTGCAAGCCGCGTCCATGACGTTTTTGAGATCATGGCGGGCTTCGCTGTATGTAATCGCCTGCATGCGTCCACCTCCAAATGACAAGATGTTGTACAATAGCATGCGACTCACCGATTAGCAAGGCCAGTAATCCTGCTCTAGTCCTCGCACGTGAAACGAAGCAAGCCTGTCAAATAATGCTCTTCCCGAACACCGAGGCGGCGAGTTCGACGGCGATCTTGGCGGTCTTGTTCCGGTGATCGAGGATCGGGTTGATCTCTACGATGTCGAAGGAAACGAGCTTTCGGCTGTCGGCGATGATCTCCATGAGAAGCTGGGCCTCGCGGTAGTTGAGCCCGCCCGGCGAGGTGGTCCCCACCCCGGGCACTTCGAGGGGATCGAGGGCATCGAGATCGAGGCTCACATGAAGCCGGTCGAGGTGCCCAAGCCTCGCGAGCGCCTCGCGCGCAACCCTCCCCATCCCGCGCTCGTCGATGTCCCGCATGGTGTAGACCGCCACCCCGCTCTGCCTCAACCTGCTCTTTTCCTGAGGGTCGAGCTCACGCAGGCCGATCATCACCACATCTTCGGGCCTCACCTTGGGGCCCGGCCTTCCCACGTTGACCAGTTCCGGGTACCCTTCCCCCAGAAGGGCCGCCACGCACATGCCGTGGATATTGCCGGTGATGGAGCTTTGGGGCGTGTTGAAGTCGCCGTGGGCGTCGATCCAGATGATCCCCGCCGGCTCCTCATGGGTGATCCCACCGATGGAGCCGATGGCGAGGGAATGGTCGCCCCCCATGAAGAGGGGAATGAACTTCTCATCGATGGCGGCTCGTCCGGCGTCGTAGGCCGCTTGGCAGATCTTGCTGATCGAAGGGAGGTAGTGTACCTCGCGCTCATGAACGAGCACGTCGCGCACCGGGACCACGATGTTGCCCGCATCCTCGACATCGAAGCCGAGGGCGGAGAGGTGGGCGGCGATCCCCGCGTAGCGGAGGGCGCCCGGGCCGAGATCGACACCGCGCTGGGCCTGGCCTAGATCGATCGGTACGCCGATTATCCTGATACTGTCCCGCATTACCCCATCCTCACCCTGTCCACCTGCGCGCCGGTTGCCTCGCGGCTTCCCCTTGCTACGGCAATCAAGCAGCACCTTCGCAGGGTGGGCAGCCCCCTGCCCACCATTGTCCTTTGCCCCGCGTGGGCACGGGGGTGCCCACCCTACTCCAGATCCCCTGCCTCACCGCCATTTCCCTCCGTGAGCTTCAGGCTGTTCCAGAGGTTCACCATGAAGTCCTGGGCGTTGGTCAGGATGGCCATTGCCTGCGCGGAGCCGCGGTTAGCGAGCTTGTCGGCGCAGAACTCGGTCATGTCGACCACGTAAAAGAAGACCGGCCGCACCGTGCCGTCCTGCCGCACCTGGTAGCTCGGCACCATGTTTCCGAAGGCGATCGAGTGCAACTGGGTGGCGACGGCGATGACCGTGGTGGCCTTTCTCGCGATGGTCCGCATGGCGTCCTGCGCCAGGTAAGCGTCGCCGATCACCTCGGGGAGCGGCCCGTCGTCCCGGATGGAGCCGGCGAGGACGACCGGGATCCGCTTGCGGTGGCAGGCGAACATGATCCCGTCGGCCAGTCCCAACTCCTCGATGGCGGCGGCCATCGATCCCCTCTTTCTCACCTCGTTGATGATGTCCAGGTGGTTGTAATGGCCAAGGGGCTGGGAGACCTGGGTGTAGATGTCCTGGCCAAGGCCCGTCCTAAAGCGCGCCGCCTCGAGGTCGTGGGTGGCGAGCGCGTTGCCGGCCAAAAGGGCATGGCAGAAACCGCTTTCCACGAGCCCCTGCATGGCGCTCCGGCTGTCCTTGTCGAAAGCGACCGCGGGCCCCAGCACCCAGGCGATGAAGCCGGTTTCCCGGTCCTCCCTGAGCACCTTGTAGAGCTCGTCATAGGAGCGGGAAAACGGGGTCTCGCGGGTGCCGCGGCTGCGGAACGAGAACTTGTCGGGAGCCCCTTCGCCGAAGGAGTGGAAGCCGCCGACGTGGATGAAGATCCCCTCCTCCCCGTTCTCGGTCCTCCCCACCACCACCGGGTCCCCCTTTTTCACCCGGCGGGGTTCGACCACTTCCAGGCTCCTCCCCTTCAGCACCAGGACGCAATCCATCCTGCTCTCGGCGGCGAGCAGCCACCCGCCGTCGCCCAGGTGCACGTATTCGGGGAAATTCGAGGTTCCGTGGTAGTTGTCGGGAAGGATTCCATCAGCAGGGGCGGGGGAGACCCGGACCACCGGGGCATGCGAGAGTCCCGGGGAGGAGAAATCGGGCGGGACATACGCTGGAATGATCGACATGGATGGCACCTCCGGTGAGTAAAGCCGCGGCCGGATTGCCATTGGCGGCCCACCGCTTTTCTTCTCATTTAAAACTGTAACACGGGGGGTAAAACTTACAATTTTGCCAAGCCGCCAGCGGCGCACCTTCATGGGTATACACAGGGAGAAATCCCTTTACAATCAACGGGCAGTTCTATACTATTCATTAGTTAACCTCGACCGGATAAAGGACAGTATGGTAATTGAGCATATTCGCAACTTTTCCATAATCGCCCATATCGATCACGGGAAATCCACCCTCGCAGACCGCCTCCTCGAATTCACCGGCACCCTCTCTCAACGGGAAAAGCAAGACCAGTTCCTCGACAAGATGGATCTGGAGCGCGAGCGTGGAATCACCATCAAGGCCCAGACGGTACGCCTGCGGTACAAGGCGGACGACGGGAAGGATTACATCCTCAACCTGATCGACACCCCGGGACACGTGGACTTCAGCTACGAAGTCTCGCGCTCCCTGACCGCCTGCGAAGGTGGGCTTTTGGTGGTGGACGCCTCCCAGGGGGTCGAGGCGCAGACGCTCGCCAACGTCTACCTGGCGCTCGATGCCGACCTCGAAGTCTTCGTGGTGCTCAACAAGATCGACCTCCCGGCCGCCGAGCCGGAGCGCGTCAAGCAGGAGATCGAGGACATCATCGGCCTCGACACCCACGACGCGGTCCTGGCCAGCGCCAAGGAGGGGATCGGCACCAAGGATATCCTCGAAGAGATCGTCAAGAAGATCCCGCCTCCGCACGGGGATCCCGGGAAGCCCTTGAAGGCGCTCCTCTTCGATTCGTGGTACGACCAGTACCAGGGGGTCATCATCCTGGTGAGGATCATCGACGGCGTCGTCAAGAAGGGGGACAAGATCCAGCTGATGTCCACCAGGAAGACCCACGAGGTGCTGAAGGTAGGCGTCTTCTCCCCGGACATGCGGGAGGTGGCCTCCCTCACCTCGGGTGAGGTCGGTTTCGTCATCGCCGGGATCAAGGAAGTGGCCGACGCCAAGGTAGGCGATACCGTCACCACCCTGCACAACCCCTGCGACGCCCCGCTCCCCGGCTACAAGGAAGTGAAGCCGATGGTCTTCTCGGGGCTCTACCCGATCGACACCTCGCAGTACGAGCAACTGCGCGACGCGCTCGCCAAGCTCAAGCTGAACGACTCCTCCTTCTCCTACGATCCGGAGACCTCCATAGCGCTCGGCTTCGGTTTCCGCTGCGGCTTCCTTGGGCTTCTCCACATGGAGATCATCCAGGAGCGGCTCGAGCGTGAGTTCAACCTCGAGCTGATCACCACCGCCCCGACCGTCGTCTACCGGGTCCACCGGACCGACGGGAGCATGATCACCATCCAAAGCGCCAACCAGCTTCCTCCCACCCAGGAGATCGCCTACGTCGAGGAGCCGTTCATCCTCGCCTCCATCCACGTCCCCAACGACTTCGTCGGCGGGATCCTGGCCCTTTGCGAGGAAAAGCGCGGCGTGCAGCGGGAGATCAAGTACCTCACCCCGACCAGGGTCATGGTAGTCTACGAGCTCCCCTTGAACGAAGTGGTGCTCGACTTCTACGACCGCCTGAAATCGATCACCAAGGGGTACGCCTCGCTGGATTACGAGATACTCGACTACCGGCAGAGCGAACTCGTGCGCCTCAACATCATGATCAACGGCGAGGTGGTGGATGCCCTCTCCCTGATCATCCACAAGGACAAGGCGTACTACCGCGGACGGGAGCTGGTCTCCAAGATGAAGGAGCTGATCCCGCGCCAGATGTTCGAGATCGCCATCCAGGCGGCGGTCGGCACCAAGGTCATCGCCCGGGAAACCGTGAAGGCCCTGCGGAAAGACGTACTCGCCAAGTGCTACGGCGGAGACATCACCAGGAAGAGGAAGCTCCTGGAGAAACAGAAGGAAGGCAAGAAGCGGATGAAGAACGTCGGTAACGTGGAACTGCCGCAGGAGGCGTTCCTGGCCATTCTCAAGGTCGAGGGTTAGCCGCCGGCAGCGAAGGATCTCCGCGCAACCAAAAGGGGAAAAGACTTTTATGGAAGATTACAAGAATGTGGTAGCCGACAAACCGGTGGAGGCCGATCCCGCCAAACCGGAGGTCAAACCCTACAAGGGCAAACACATCGTCAGGGAGTACGTCGAGTCCATCCTGATCGCGGTCCTGCTGGCGATGGTGATTCGAACCTTCGTCGTGCAGGCCTTCAAAATTCCCTCCGGCTCCATGGAAGACACCCTCGCCATCGGCGACCACATCCTGGTTAACAAATTCATCTATGGGGCCAAGATCCCCTTCACCAACACCCGCCTTCTCAAGATCAGGGATCCCCGCCAGGGAGACGTCATCGTCTTCGAGTACCCCGAAGACCCCTCCAAGGACTTCATCAAGCGCGTCATCGGCACTCCGGGGGACACCGTCGAGATCAAGGACAAGCACGTCTATGTGAACGGCAAGATCTACGCGAACCCGCACGAGGTCCACAAGGAGAGCGACGTCATCCCCAAGGAGATGAACCCGCGCGACTTCAAGGACCCGGTCAAGGTTCCGCCCAACTCCTACTTCGTGATGGGTGACAACCGGGACCGCTCCTACGACAGCCGCTTCTGGGGCTTCGTGACCATGGACAAGATCAAGGGGCTCGCGTTCATCAAGTACTGGTCCTGGGACAGCACCAAGATGCGCGTCCGCTTCGGCAGCATCGGGAAGCTGATCAACTAAGGCTTAAAGGCCATGGAACGCGGATGACGCGGATTGAGCGGATAACCGCGGATCAATCCCCATAACCGAACAGTAAAAGGCGGATCTACCGAATGGAAGGTCCGCCTTTTTATTGGTATCTGTAGGGTGGGCACCTTGTGCCCACGCGGAACCTACGGCCCAATGGGGCGACGCTGGAATAAGGTACCCTCTCCTCAGGGAGGGACAGGGTGAGGATGGGGTTTACAAAAAGAGAGGCCCACCGGGAAAACCGGTGGGCCTCTTTGTTCATCCTGTCAACTTCGGTGGCTTACATCCCCGGAGTGAGGTCCTGTACGCCCTTGTAGACGATATCGAAGAGCTCCGGGATGTCCTTCTCGGCGATGCAGGAGAAGGCGATACGGAGGTCGGTCTTGGTGGTGGAGATGGCGCCCACGCCGTACTTGTCGAGCAGGTGAACCCTCAGCTTCTCGGCTTCCACGGTCTTCAGCTTCAGGCACATGAAGTAGCCGGAATTGAACGGGTAGTAATCCCAGGCCTTCTCGTACTTGCCGCTGTTGAGCACTTCCTTGGTCTTGAGGGCACGCCCTTTCATGATCTGGAACTTCTCTTCCTTCTGGGCCAGGAAGTCCGGGGAGCGGAGCGCCTCGATGACGAAGGTCTGGGAGGGGTGCGGGCAGTTGGAGATGCGGGCACGGATGATGCCCATCGCCTTCTTCTCGAGGGCATTGATGACCGGAGCGTTCTCGTAGTCGTTGCCGTCGGCGAAGGTGACGAAGCCGGTACGGAAGCCCCAGACGAACTCTTCCTTGGTGGCGCCGTCGAGTTTGATGGCCAGGATGCGCGGGTGCAGGTTGGCCAGCTTGCCGAACAGCGACTCCTTCATGCTGTTCTCGTAGAAGAGGCCGAAGTAGGCGTCATCGGTGATGGCAACGACGTTGCAGCCACCCTCGGCGACTTCCTTGATGGCGGCCACCAGGGCGTCACCCTCTTCCACGGTCGGGGTGTACCCGGAGGGGTTGTTCGGGAAGTTCAAAAGCACGATGACCTTCCCCTTCTCCTCCGCGGAGTTCTGGAGAACGGCCTTGAAGGCGTCGATGTCATAACCGCCGGTCGCGGTGAAGGTCGGGTGCTTCTTGACGATGGCGCCGGAGCAGGTACCGAAGGTCAGGTTGTAGTTCCCCCAGAGCATGTCCGGAAGGATGAGGTGGTCACCCTTGTCGACGAACATGTCGGATACGATGGAGAGGCCATGGGTCAGCGCGTTGGTGACGATCGGGTTAGAGAAGTGCTTTCCTACCTGGCTCGGGTTCTCACGCAGCATCTTCTCCCGCCAGAGGGAGCGCAGTTCAGGCTTGCCTGCGGGAGGAGCGTACGGGAAGATGTCCTTCGGATCGAAGGAGGAGAGTTTATCCTGAATGCAGGAGAGGTACATCGGGCCGCCGTTTTCGGTGGCGATGCCGATGGTGGCGTTGAACTTATGAGCTTTTTCCTTGGCTTCTGCCGACTGGGTCAGGATGCCCTTCGGGAAGAAGAGATTCTTGCCGAGATCGGAGAGCATCTCCAAAACGTGCGGGCTGTGCTGCGCTAACTGCTCGTTCAATTCAGCGGCCAATGGGTTCATCAGTTCCTCCTGGATCTTTTTATGTTGATGTCTTCCGGGCTCATAGCCCTGGAGATTACTGAAAAAACCATTTAATCAGCATCACGCCCTTGTTGTCAATGGTTATGTCACTTCAATGTCAGCAAAGAGGAAAATTGATCCAGCTACTTCAGCCGGTAATGAGACTGTGTACTTTGAGTTGCACGACACACACGTGGGCTGGCAACTGCATCGATCATTAGCAGCACCTTATCATGGAGCGCCTGCATGTCCCCTACCCGACCCAAACCGCCGCCCGCCGGTTCCGCTGCCACCCAGGAGGAGTTTTAAGCGGATCACTGCTGCCGGGGGACCGGGAAGACCGGCAGGGGCTCCCTTCGAGACGATCTTCACCGTCCCCACAGAGGCCATGATGAGAGTATCCCCCGTCCATGCTATAATGAGTACTCATCCCCCCAATGACTACGAGCCCTTATGCCGCCCAACGTCCTCAGTCACTTCCATCCGCTCATCGCCCGCTGGTTCACCGAAACAGTGGGAGAGCCGACCGATGTGCAGCTTCGCACCTGGGCGGAGATAATGCGCGAGCGCCACGTGCTGGTCACGGCCCCGACCGGAAGCGGCAAGACGCTGGCCGCCTTTCTCTGGGCGATCAACCAGCTGGTCACCGGCGCCTGGCCTTCGGGAGAGACCCGCGTTTTGTACATCTCCCCCCTCAAGGCCCTCAACAACGACGTCCGGCGCAACCTGCTCGCGCCACTTGAGGAGCTCAGGCAGTACTTCCGCAACGCGGGGGCCACCTTCCCTGCCATCGGGGTCCAGACCCGTAGCGGGGACACCGCGGGCAGCGAACGCCGCAGGATGCTCCGCCATCCTCCCGAGATCCTGATCACCACCCCGGAAAGCCTCAACATCCTCCTCACCTCCAAGGGAAGCCGTGCCACCCTCACCGCCGTGTCGACCGTCATCCTCGACGAGATCCACGCCGTCGCCGGCAGCAAGCGCGGAACCCACCTCATGACCGGCGTTGAACGCCTCACCCTGCTAAGCGGAGAGTTCCAGCGCATCGCCCTCTCCGCCACGGTCCGCCCCCTGGAGACCGTCGCCGAATTCGTCGGGGGGCAGCGCCTGGTCGGGCGGGATTTCCAACGGCGCCCGGTCGCCCTGGTGAGAGGGGAGCGGACCAAACGTTTCAATCTCCAGATCACCGCCCCGGAGGAGAGCGAGCGGGGCCCGGAGGACGAGTTCTGGCTCCCGCTGGCCCGCCGCTTCGCCGAGATCATCCGGGAGCACCGCTCCACCCTCTTCTTCGCCAACAGCAGGAGGACCACCGAAAAGATCACCCGCCTCATCAACGAGGTGACCGGGGAGGAGGTGGCCTACTCGCACCACGGCTCGCTGTCGCGGGAGATCCGGCTGGCCGTGGAGGAAGGGCTCAAGCGGGGGGACCTGAAGGCCATCGTGGCGACAAAATCGCTGGAGCTCGGGATCGACATCGGGAAGCTGGACAGCGTGGTGCTGATCCAGACCCCGCGCTCCATATCCTCGGCCATCCAGCGGATCGGCCGCTCGGGCCACGGGGTCGGCGAAATCAGCTCCGGTCTTCTCTTCCCCACCAACGGGATGGACTTCATCTCCGCCGCCGTCATCTCACGCGCCATCGCCGAGGGTGAAATCGAGGAGCTGCATCCCATCGAGGCCCCGCTCGACCTCCTGGCCCAGATCATCCTCTCCATGGCCCTCCCCGAACAGTGGAACCTGGAGGAGCTGTACGAGTTTCTGAGGTGCAGCTACCCGTACCGCAACCTCTCCCGCCAGCAGTTCGACCTGGTGGTGGGGATGCTGGAAGGAAAGTACGCCGACTCCCGGGTGATCGAGCTCAAGCCGAGGGCCACCGTGGACCGGCTGGAGGACACCATCTCTACCAAGCCGGGACTCTCCATGCTGATTTACCTGGAGGGAGGCACCATCCCGGAACGAGGGTACTTCGAGCTTCGGGTCAAAGAGAGCGGTGCCAAGATCGGCGAGCTCGACGAGGAGTTCGTCTGGGAAAGAAAGCTCGGGGATACCTTCGCGTTGGGGGCCCAGGTCTGGCAGATCACCGAGATCACCCACAGCACCGTCCAGGTCGTCGCCGCCCACAAGCCTCAACAGATCATCCCCTTCTGGCGGGCGGAGGAGCTCGACCGCGATTTCTTCTACTCCGAGAAGGTCTCGACCTTCCTCGAGTACTGCGCCGACCACCTGGAAAGCGGTGGCTTCCTCGATGACATGCGCGATCGCCACTTTATGGACGAGACCGCGGCCGAGGCGCTTAGGACCTTCCTGCGCAGGCAGCGCGAGGCGAGCGGAACGGAACTTCCCCACCGGCACCACCTCCTGGTGGAGCACTTCCACGATCCCCTGGCCGAAGGCCACGCCCGGCAGATCATCCTGCACACCCTTTGGGGAAACAGTCTCAACCGCCCCTTCACCTTCGCCCTCTGCGCCGCCTGGGAGAAGCGCTACGGCTACGCGCTCCAGACTTTCTACAACAACGACGGGGTCGCCATCCTGGTACCGCACGAGGTCGAACTGGACGAGATCCTCTCCCTGGTGGCGCCGGAGAACCCCGAGTCGCTGTTGCGGGCCTCCCTGGAAGGAACCGGTTATTTCGGTGCACGGTTCAGGGAGAACGCCGGCCGCGCGCTCCTTCTGTCGCGCACGAACTTCAAACGCCGGATGCCGCTCTGGTTGAACCGCCTCCGCTCGAAGAAACTTCTCGCCTCCGTGCTCAAGTACCGCGACTTCCCGGTCCTTTTGGAGACCTGGCGGTCCGCTTTGCAGGACGACTTCGACTTGGGCGATCTCAGGCGGATGCTGGAGGAGCTCCATGACGGCGAGATCCGGGTTACCGAGATACGCACCACCTCCGCCACCCCGTTCGCCCGTGACCTCATCTGGCTCCAGACCAACAAGTACGTCTACGAGGACGACACCCCGCTTGCCACCCGTACCTCGGCACTGGGGCAGGACCTCCTCAAGGAACTCGCCTTCTCCTCGCACCTGCGCCCCCGCCTCCCCAGGGAGTTGGTCGCGCTCTTCGAGGCCAAGCAGCACCGCACCGCGCCCGGCTACGCACCCGATTCGCCGCGGGAGCTGATCGATTGGGTGAAGGAGCGGCTGCTGATCCCGCTCAGCGAATGGCGGGATCTTTTGGGCGCCATGGAGCGCGATAGCGGGCTTATCCCCGAAGAGGTGGCCCGGGAGGTGAGGGAGCGGGTTTGCCTGGTGGCGATACCGGGAGCCGCCGCGCCTCTCGTTTCGGCGGTGGAAATGCTGCCGGAAGTCGAACGGGGGCTCGGCCGTAAGTGGCAGGAGCTGCCCCTGGAGCCCGTGACCGGCGAGGAGCAGCTCCGTCCGCGGCTGGAGGATCTTGCCCGCACCATGATGGATCGAGCGGGCAAGGCGGCCACCGTCGAGGGGAGCGAGGAGGAGACCGGCCCCTCCCCCCTCCTCGGGAAGTGGCTCGCCTACTACGGTCCGGTGGACCTGAGCCGTCTGCAGGCGGCGCTCGGGATGCCGGGTCCCGCCTTCCAGGAGGCCATCGACGATCTCGAGGAGAGTAGCCAGGTCATTGTCGACTCGTTCACCGAAGGGGCCGGCGAAACCAGGCAGGTCTGCGACGCCGCCAATCTGGAATCGCTCTTGAGGATGCTCCGCCGCTCCCGCCGGGCGCCTTTCGAGGCGCTGGAACTCTCCGAGCTCCCCCTTTTCCTGGCTCTCCACCAGGGAGTCGTCCGCCGGGGGGATACGGTTGACGATCTGGCCAGGAGGCTTGAGCAGTTGCTCGGCACGCCGCTTTCCGCGGCCGCCTGGGAGGAGGAGGTACTCCCCGCCCGCCTCCACCCGTACTTCAACCCGTGGCTCGACAGTCTCATGCAGTCGAGCGACCTCCTCTGGTTCGGCTGCGGCGAAAAGAAGCTTTCCTTCGCTTTTCCCGAGGACCTCGACCTCTTCCAGGAAGCTGCCGAGAGCCCAGGCGCCGACGAGGAAACCATCGGCCGCCTGATCCCGGACCCGAAGGGGCACTATTCCCTTCCCGCGATCTGCCTCACCACGGGACTTCCGTCGGCGACCGTCGCCAGCGACCTCTGGAATCTGGCCTGGCGCGGAAAGGTCAGTAACGACTCCTTCGCGTCCGTCCGCAAGGGGATCCTCAACCGCTTCACCTCCAAAGAACCGGAGCAGCGCAGGGACTACCGCCGCCCCCCGCTCCCCAGCCGCTGGAACCGCGGCCAGGAACACGCCGGGAACTGGTACCTCCTCCCCGGCACGGCCCCCTCGCCGGACATCCTCGAGCGGGAGGAGCGGAACAAGGACCGCGTGCGGGTGCTGTTGGAGCGCTACGGCATCCTCTTCAAGGAACTCCTCATGCGGGAGCTCCCTTCCCTGCAGTGGAGCAGGCTCTTCCGCACCCTGCGCATCATGGAGATGTCGGGGGAGATCCTCTCCGGGAACTTCTTCGCGGGGCTTCCCGGTCTCCAGTTCGTCTCCCACGAGGCGTTCAGGGAACTCAAGAACGGGCTTCCGCGGGAGATGGTGTACTGGATGAACGCCACCGACCCGGCCTCCCTCTGCGGAAGCGGGCTGGACGGCATCCGTGGAGAGCTCCCCTCCCGCCTCCCTTCCACCCACCTGGTGTACCGGGACGCGCAGCTGGTGCTGATCTCCAAGCGCTACGGAAAGGAGATCGACTTCAAAGTCCCCCCCGACGACCCGCGCCTGCCGGAATACCTCGCGTTCTTCAAGATCCTCCTGACCCGGGAGTTCAACCCGCTCAAGCGTGTGTCGGTGCTAAGCATCAACGGCAAAGCCGCCGCCTCCTCCCCGTACGGGAGGCCGCTCAGGGAATTCGGCTTCGAGGAGTCGTACGACGGCCTGGAATTGTGGAGGAGGTACGAGGTACAATAACAGTAGTGGATTAGCGGCTTTAACTCCACAGGGAGGTGGTATTGTATGCAGTTCTCGACCCCTCACGGGCATGACCTCTTCCACCACGGGTTCTTCCAGCACAGCTGGTTCGCCCACGACATCTACGACGACGTCGGCGTTCACCGCGGATGGCTGGCCATCTCGGGGATACTCTTCATCCTCTTCGGGATCATCGGGTTCTTCATGGCGGCCGCCATGACCGTCGCCAGCGTGATCTTCTTCGGAGCCCTGGCCATTGCCGGCGGCATCATCCAACTGGTGCAGAGCTTCTCCTATCACGGACAGCGGTACGTGATAGGCGGCGCCTTGCTCGGTGTCCTCTACGTCATTGCCGGGCTGCTGATCGTCAGCAACCCGGTCGCCGCTTCGCTCAGCCTGACGCTCTTCCTCGCCGGAGCCTTGATCGCCCTCGGCGCGGTTCGTATCGGCTTCTGGATCCAGCACCGATCTCACCGGTACTGGCTCTGGTCGATCATTTCGGGCCTCATCTCGATAATGCTCGGCTTCCTGATCATCGCGCAGTGGCCGGTTACCGGACTCTGGGTGATCGGTCTCTTCGTATCGCTGGAGATGATTTTCCACGGTGCCTCAGCCCTGGGCTTGGCGATGGAGGGTACCACGCCGCCGACGAAACGGATGCTGTAGCGCCCCCAAAACCGAGGCGGTTACCATGACCGCCGAACGCAAAAAAGCCGCTCCCGAGAGGGAACGGCTTTTTTGTCTCTATGAAAACCGCAGGCCTTGTCGTTACTTGGGCGGCGGGGGAACCTGCTGTTCGGTGGTGGTCGTTGTGGTGGTCTCTTTCTTCATCACCTTTTTGTGGTGTTTTTTGTGGTGTTTTTTCTGGTGATGCTTCTTGTGGTGCTTCACGGGAGCCTTGGTTTCACCGCCGGCCGGGGCGCTGGTGGCCGCAGGTTCCTGGGTGGTGGTCGTCGTGGTGGTCGTTTCGGCTGCCGACACGAGGGCGGCAAAGGAAAGGGCTACCAGGGCACTGGCGATAACGGTAAGAACTCGTTTCATGGTCAGCCTCCTGAGTTGCGTGGTTAACTTCCATTACCCTGGACCTAGCATACGGCGTACCAACATCTCGCCAAAGGAACCTTTCCCTTCGAGGAAAAGGACAGGGTGAGGATGTGGCTGTCTTTTAGGTAAGTTAGAAGAGACCCTTTGCTCCTCAAGGAAGAGGAGCAAAGGGTCGGAAAGGAACTCCGGACTGCGCCCAGGAAATTTCATACCGCAAAAGGTAAATGCTCCGCCGGTTTTCAGGCTAAGGGTCCCCCATCCTCACCCCCGCCCTCCCCTTGAAGGGGAGGGAGAGATGGAAGGGTTCCGGAAGAGTCCTGAAAGGGAATGGTGGGCAGGGGACTGCCCACCCTACGAAGGTGACAGTTTACCCCGTCGAAGCAAAGTGAGGACGGGGAGATGCGCACCAACAAAAAGGGACGAGCCGAAGCCCGTCCCTTTTTATGGATGGTCTATCTCCCGCGAGGGAAGGTCTACTTCTTGTTCAGGAACTCTCTGCCAAAGGGCGACATCTGACGCAGGCGGTGGATGATCGGCGGCAGTTCCTTGATCACGGTATCGATCTCCGCGTCGGTGGTAAAGCGGGAGAGCGAGAAGCGGATCGAGCCGTGGGCGCAGGTGAAGGGAACCCCCATGGCGCGGAGCACGTGGGAAGGCTCGAGCGACCCCGAGGTGCAGGCGCTGCCGGAGGAGGCGCAGATTCCCTTTTCCGAGAGGAGCAGCAGGATCCCCTCCCCTTCCACGAATTCCATCGCGATGGAAAGGGTGTTCGGGAGCCTTTCGGCGCCGCCGCCGTTGATCCGGGTGTTGGGGATCAGGGCGCTAAGCTCGCGCTCCAGGCGGTCGCGCATGGCGCGCACGCGGGTGTTCTCATCGTCCATGTGGGCCATGGCCAGCTCGCATGCCTTCCCCATGGCGATGATGGAGGCGGTGTTCTCGGTGCCGGCCCTGCGGCCGCGCTCCTGGTGGCCGCCGACCAGCAGCGGACGGAAAGGAGTCCCACGGCGGACATAGAGAACCCCGACCCCCTTGGGGGCGTGCAGCTTGTGGCCGGAGATGGAGAGGAGATCGATGGAAGAGGTCGCCATGTCGAGCGGGATCTTCCCTACGGCCTGCACGGCGTCGGTGTGGAAGAGCGCCCCCTTGGCCTTGACGAGCTTGGCGGACTCCTCGATCGGGAAGATGACCCCGGTCTCGTTGTTGGCGTACATGAGGGTGACCAGCGCGGTATCGTCGTCGAGGGCCGCTTCCAGCTCGGCCATGTCGAGACGCCCCTCGCCATCGACGTTCAACTCGGTGACGCGGTAGCCGCGCTTGGTCAGGTTGCGGCACTGGGTCAGCACGGCCGGGTGCTCGACGCGGCTCGTGATGATGTGGCGCTTCTCCGGGAATACCTCCAGCGCGGAACGGATGGCGGCATTGTCGCTCTCGGTTCCGCAGGCGGTGAAGACGATCTCGTCGGGGTTGGCCCCCAAAAGTGCCGCCACGCGGGCGCGCGCCTGGTCGACCTTCTTCTGCACCTGGCCACCGAAGAAGTGCATGGAGCTCGGGTTGCCGTACAGCTCGCAGAAGTAAGGGCGCATCTCCTCGAAGACCAGCTCGTCTACCTTGGTGGTGGCGTTGTTGTCGAGATAGATCTCCTTCATCCCTGGACCTCCTGGACGTTGATGTCGGGAGCAACCAGTTCGCGAAGCTTCTGCTCGACGAACTTGGCGGTGTAGCCGGAGGAGGCGCAGCCGGCGCAGGCCTTGCGGAAGGCGACTTGGACGTTGGCGCCATCGATGTCGATCAGCTCGAGATCGCCACCGTCAGCCCACAGCTGGGGCCGGACCTCGTTTTCGAGGACTTCCTGGATGAGCTGCATCTTTTTCAGGTTGGTAAGCTTGGCGGCCGGCTTGGCAGCGGCAGCCTTCTTCTCCTCGCCCATAACCTCGGCGATGATCTCTTTGATCTTCGGGATGCAGCCGCCGCAGGCGCCGCCGGCCTTGGTGAAGTGAGTCACCTGCTCGGCGGTGTGCAGCTTGTTGGCGGCGATGACCTTCTTAAGGAAACCGTCGGTCAGGCCGAAGCATTTGCAGACGATCTCGCCTTCGTTTTCGACGTGGTCATGGCCGTGCCCATGGGCGGGAGCTTCCACGCCGCGGTACTTGGCGATGGCCGCTTCGAGGGCCTCCTGCCCCATCACGGAGCAGTGCATTTTCTCTTCGGGAAGCCCGCCCAGGAAGTCGGCGATCTCCTGGTTGGTCACCTGGAGCGCCTCGTCGAGGGTTTTTCCCTTCACCATTTCGGTAAGAGCCGAGGAAGAGGCGATAGCACTGCCGCAGCCGAAGGTCTGAAACTTGGCATCGACGATCCGCTCTTTCTTTTCATCCAGCTTGATGAACAGCTTGAGAGCGTCGCCGCAGGCCAGGCTTCCTACCTCGCCGACCGCATCGGCATCTTCTATCTCACCAACATTCCTCGGGTTGAGGAAGTGATCTTTAACCTTATCAGTATAGTCCCACATAGACCCTCCTGTTTAGATAGTCCCGGTATCATAGCGCAAAGCTGGTTTAAATTGAAACCCAAAAGTTCCATTGATCTACAGCATAACGGTCTGGTAACACCTATTGGTTGACCTACATCAACATTACTGCAATTCCCGCTCCCGACTGCGGCGCTAGCGCCGTTAGAAATGGGTATTTCTGAGTGAGGGGCGGTGCGGACGAGGATCACCCGCTGAAGAATCCTCATCCAGTCCTTCTCCTTGATGGAGAGGGAACGTCTCGCCGGCAGCATCGCCTCAGTAACGAAACGGGCATGCGCTGCGGCCAATAGTCGCAGGCATGCCCATTTATCCGGCAATCTACACTGGAATACCACCTTGGGGGAATGGTCCCTTGCCTAGCCCAGGATGAACTCGCGCCCGGCTTTGACCAGGGACTGCAGGCGATCCTCGCTGGACGCTTCGCAGTAGAGGCGAACCACCGGCTCGGTGCCCGACTTGCGGAACAAGAGCCAGCTGCCGTCCTCCAGGAGGAACTTGTTGCCGTCCACGGTGATCCGCTCCTTCACCTTGACGCCCGCGAAGCTGTCGGGAGTGGCGGCGATGCGCTCGGGGAAGGCCGACTCGAGCTCAGGGGAGAGCTCCAGGTTGACCCTCTTGGTAAGGTAGCGGCCGACCTTTTCGTAGAGCCGCTCCAGGAGCTCCTTGACGGGTGCCCCTTCGTGGGCCACCATCTCGGCGGTCAGCAGGCAGGCGAGGATGCCGTCCTTCTCGGGAACATGCCCCTTGATGGTGAGACCGGCGCTCTCTTCGCCGCCGATGATGATCTTGTCCTGCCCGATCAATTCGCCTATGTACTTGAAGCCGACCGGCGTCTCGTAGACAGGGATGCCGTGCATCTTGGCCACCGCGTCGATGAGGTGCGAAGTCGCCACCGAGCGCCCTACCCCGCCGGTCATCCCCTTCACCCGGACCAGGTAATCGAGCAGCAGGGCAATTATATAGTTCGGCTCGATGAAGCTTCCGTCACGGTCGACGATACCGAAGCGGTCGGCGTCGCCGTCGGTGGAGATGCCGAGGTGGATCTCGGGATCCTGCTGGACGAGACGGATGAAGTCCTGGATATATTTCTCCGACGGCTCGGGGGGGAAGCCGCCGAAGTAGGGATCGCGATGGGCATTCATCTGCACGACCTGCACGCCGTGCGCCTTGAGCGGTTCGGCCAGGTAACCGCGGCCGGTGCCGTAGAGGGGATTGACGGCGAGGGTCCCAAGCTTGGCGATCTCCTTGAAGTCCACCTTCTTCGAGATGTCTTCCAGGTAGGCCTGCATCGGATCGATCTCTTCGAGGAGTCCTCTCCGCTTGGCCTCCTCGAGGGAGACCTCCTGGTAGCAGATCTCTCCAGCCATCTCGTTGGCCCGGCGCTCGATATCGCGGGTGGTTTCGGGAAGTGCGGGCCCGCCGGAGGACGGGGACCATTTGATGCCGTTGTATTCGGGGGGATTGTGGCTGGCGGTGAAATTGATGGCCCCGGCGGTGCGGCGCCTTAAAATCTCGAAGGAAATTACCGGAGTCGGGGTATCGCGCACGCAGAGAAAGCTCTTGATGCCTGCGCCCGCCAGCACACGGACCGCCTCGCGGGCGAAGGCCTCGCCCATGAACCGGGAGTCGTATCCGACGATGATACCCTTGTCAGCCTCGCCCGATTCCTTGACATTGTCCGCGATGGCCTGAGTTACCACCTTCACATTTTCAAAGATGAAATCCTCACACATGATGCCGCGCCAGCCAGAAGTGCCGAAGGTGATACGCTGCATAAAAATCCTCCCGAGATATGAGTTGACGAGGCTGGGTCATAACCCGTAAAACCCCGTCCAGTGCAGATTTGGTCGAAGTTTTAAAGATTAATCGATTCTCCTGTGAGAGTCAAGTTTCACACAAAAAACTTGCGGCTTTTTGGGTTGACATTATTCTTTTGAAATTGATAGAGTAACCTCTATCAACAATTTCGAAGGATTAGAGGAGGCTTCAACCATGCAATGTCAAACCGTACTTCCTGGTGCCGAGTGTACTTTTCAGGGTAAACAGGGTTGCGTCTTTACGAATGGGGCTTGTCAGAACATTGTGGAAAACTGCGAAGGATGCGACCGTGTAGTCGACTCCACCATCGGCAAGGTCTGCAGCGCTTACCCGGCTCCGGAGAAGAAGTGGGCTGCCGGCATCTGCAACTTCGCTACCCATGTCAAAGTCGAGATCAAGACCGACGACGCGAAGATCAACCCGCTCAAAGCCTCCAAAAAGGCAGCCGGCTCCAAGAAGAAGAAGTAACCGTTTCACCGACTGCGGCGACGCAAAAAAGGGAGGACTCACAAGGTCCTCCCTTTTTTTGCCCCGCGGCAGCCGCAGGATGGCTTCTCGCCGCGTCGGAGCGGTACGCCCCACGCCACCCCTCCATCCATTCTTGGGCGAGGAACTCTTGTATCATCCCTGCTTTTAACGTACAACCCAAGGCCCCAGGCCCCATTATGCCGTTCAGGAGGTACCATGCCCTACGATTCCCTCGCCTGCCCCAACTGCGGGCACAAGATCAAAGCCTATAGGAATCCCTTCCCCACCGTGGACGTCATTATCGAGCTTCCCGAGGGTATCGTCCTCATTGAGCGCAAAAACGAGCCCTACGGATGGGCCGTTCCGGGAGGCTTCGTCGATTACGGTGAATCTCTGGAGACGGCGGCGGTAAGGGAGAGCCTGGAGGAGACGGGGCTCGAGGTGAAAAACCTGCGGCTGCTCGGGGTCTACTCGGACCCCGCCCGGGACAAGCGGAGCCATAACATTTCCACGGTCTTCGTCGCCACCGCCACAGGAAAGCCGCAGGCGGGCGACGATGCGGCGGGGCTGGCGGTGTTTGCGCTCGATGGACTGCCGCAGCCGCTCTGCTTCGATCATGCAAAGATTCTCGCGGACTACGCGGCCAGGAAACTTGCCGGGACCATCTAACCCCATCCTGACCCCAACCCTCCCCTTGAAGGGGAGGGAGAGCAGGGATGAAGGGGAGAAGAGAACCATAAGAAAAGCGGGGCACCGGTGAAACCGGGCCCCGCTTTTTAGTCGATCTCGTCGAAGAAGCGGATATCGGGGAGGGATGGGATGATCCCCATCTCGTAACAGTGGCGGAAGAAAAGGCGGGCTCCATCCAGGTGGGCCGGGGTGAGCTCGTAGGAGATGGTCTGCCAATAGTCCACCAGGTCCTCCTCGCTCAGCCACTCGCGCTCCGCACAGCTGCGCGCGATCTCGGCGTAGCTCCGGTAGGCGAGTTCCTTGGCGGCCACCAGGTCGCGCCCCAGGGCCGCCAACTCGGCCCGCTTATCGCGCGCCGCTTTCCGGGTCACGATCCAGAGGGCGAACACGAAGGGAAGCCCGGTAAAGCGGTGCCAGAGCTCGCCGAGATCGTAGATCCGGTACCCACCGCCGGCGGCAGCCCCTTTGAGGGCCTTGTCTCCGATTACCACCTGGGCGGGATACTTCCCCAGCGCCTCGTCAAGCGGAAGCGAGGTCCGCTCGAACCTGTTCTCGAAGTTGTACATCCGGGCCAAAAGCACCCGGGTGAGGTTCACCGAAGTGTCGGACTCGGTGCTGAGCCCGATGGTGCAGCCGTTCAGCTCCTCCACCGGCACCGTCGAGAAGAGGAAGACGCTCTTGACCGGACCGACGGCGCTGATGGAAAGCTCCCTCAGCAGGCAGTACTGCTCGTGGGCCTGGGCGTACTCGATCGAGGAGGACGGGCTTACATCGAGCTCCCCTCCCCTCAGCATCGCATTCAGGTGCGACGGCACCCCGTCCACGAAGCGGTAGCCGGAGCAGTCGAAATTTGATTCCAGGGAGGTGAAGATGGGGGTGCAGTTGGCATACTGGATGTGTCCGATATTGATAGTCACGGGAGAGCCTCTACCGAAAATGTAACAACCTCCTCCACCCGGCCTTCGGCCACCCTCAACCCTTTTTCATATTCCCTCGCCCCCATCGGGGAGAGGGTCAGGGTGAGGGGGAGGTTCGGGGCGAGGGTAAAGGGGCGAGGATAGAAAAGAACAAGGCGAGAGGTCATCTCGCCTTGTTGTTATGCAGTTGGATCTGCGAGGTCCGTCAGTCCTCGTCCTCATCCGACACGGAAACATACTCCTCGTATGCCTCCGCGGTCATCAGCAGGTTGGCTTCCTCATCGTCCGCCATCTCGATGATTACCAGCCACCCGGCGTCATACGGATCGTCGTTGATGAACTCGGGGGTGTTGTGAAGTTCCGAGTTCACCTCGAGGACGGTCCCCGAGAGGGGCGCGTACAGTTCAGCGACGGTTTTACGCGCCTCGATGGAGCCGAAGGAGTCTTCCTGCTCCAGGTCGTCGCCCTGCTCGGGAAGGTCGACGGAGGCGATGGTTCCCAGTTCCTTCTGGGCGTAGTCGGTGAGCCCGAAGACGGCGCGCCCACCTTCCAGGCGGACCCAGACGTGTTCCTTGCTGTACTTAAGCTCCTCAGGAAAATCCATACCTTACTCCATTACCAGCCTTTCGATGAAGCCGGTGTCGATGTTCCCTTCGATGAAGTCCTTGTTGGCCATGATCCTCTTGTGGAACGGGATGGTGGTCTTGATCCCTTCCACGATGTACTCGTCGAGGGCACGCGCCATGCGGCGGATGGCCTCTTCCCTGGTATCGGCGTGGACGATCAGCTTGGCGATCAGGGAGTCGTAGTGCGGCACCACGGTGTAGTTGGTGTACACGAAGGAATCGACCCTGACGCCGAGGCCGCCGGGGGTGTGGTAGTCGGTGATGCGGCCCGGAGACGGGGTGAATTTCACCGAGTCCTCGGCATTGATGCGGCACTCGATGGCATGCCCCTTGATGGTGATGTCCTTCTGCTTGAACCGCAGCGGCAGGCCGTAGGCGGAACGGATCTGCTCCTTCACGACGTCGACGCCGGTGACCATCTCGGTGACCGGGTGCTCCACCTGGACCCTGGTGTTCATCTCCATGAAGTAGAAGTTGTTGTTCTTGTCGACCAGGAACTCCATGGTCCCGACGCTGTTGTACTTCACGGCCTTGGCGGCGGCGACGGCGGCTTTACCCATGGCCTCGCGCAGCTCGGGAGTGGTGACGGTGGAGGGGGCCTCCTCGATCACCTTCTGGTGGCGGCGCTGGATCGAGCAGTCGCGCTCGCCCAGGTGAATGACGTTGCCGTGCTTGTCGGCCAGGATCTGGATCTCGACGTGGCGCGGGGACTCGCAGTAGCGTTCGATGTAGACTTCCGGATTGCCGAAGCCCGCCTGCGCCTCGGCCCTGGCAGTGGCAAAAGCGTTGGGGAGAGCGGCCGGGGAGTGGACGATCTTCATGCCGCGGCCGCCGCCACCGGCGGTAGCCTTGATGATGACCGGGAAGCCGATCTGCTTGGCGACCTTGATCGCCTCGTTGACGTCGTGGACGCCTTCCTTGGTGCCGGGGAGAATGGGCACCCCCACCTTGATGACGGCCTGGCGGGCGCTGATCTTGTCCCCCATGATCCGCATGCTCTCGGCGGTAGGTCCGATGAAGGTGATGCCGCACTTCTCGCAGATCTCGGCGAAGACCGGGTTCTCGGAGAGAAAGCCGTAGCCCGGGTGGATGGCTTCGGCATCGGTCAGCTCGGCGGCGGAGATGATGGCGTTGATGTTCAGGTAGCTCGCGTGGCTGGGAGCGGGGCCGATGCAGACGCTCTCGTCGGCGAGCTTTACGTGCAGGGACTCGGCGTCGGCGGTGGAGTAGACGGCTACCGTCTTGATCCCCATCTCCTTGCAGGCCCTGATGACCCTGAGGGCGATCTCGCCCCTGTTGGCAATGAGAATTTTATGGAACATAGGCTTAGGCCTTCTCGACGATGAACAGGTCGTCGCCGAACTCGACCGGCTGGGCGTTCTCCTTGCAGATCTGGACGATCTTGCAGCGGAACTCGGCCTCGATCTCGTTCATGAGCTTCATGGCCTCCACGATGCAGAGGACCTGGCCCTTTTCCACGATCTGGCCCACTTCGACGTAGGGAGCGGCGTCCGGAGCGGGAGCGCGGTAGAAGGTACCGACGATGGGAGAGGTGATGGCATCGCCGGCCGGTTTGGCGGCAGCCGGAGCGGCGGCGGCAGCGGCAGCGGCGGGAGCGGCAGCCGGAGCGGCCGGGGCCATGGCGGGCATCTGGTAGGCAACCTGCGGCATCTGGAACTGCGGTGCGGCGACGGTGCAACCCCTCTTGATCACCACCTTGTCTTCGGCGTTCTCCAGCTCGAACTCGGTGATGTCGGTCTCGGTAACCATCTTGATAAGGGTCTTAAGGTCTTTTATATCCACGTCTCTTTCTCCTTTGCATTGCAGCGTGATGGCAGCCTTTGCGACTACTGCTCTGAACCTACGTGTACGTAAAAGTAACCGCCCACCTCCGTGCCCACGTGCAGGGCCGGAATGAACGGCTGATTGCTTCGTATGGAATCCCGAAACGGCGGCTACGGTTTCAGGACGATCAACGCCTTGGGAACCTTGGTCAGCCTGCGGGAACCGCCCGGCTCCATGACCACGGTATCTTCTATCCGCACCCCGCCCCACCCGGGGATGTAGATGCCCGGTTCGACGGTGAAGACCATCCCCTCCCTGATGGTGTGGGTGCTCCGGGGAGAGACGGTCGGATGTTCGTGAATGTCGATGCCGACCCCGTGGCCCAGGCCGTGGCCGAAGTACTGGCCGTATCCCTTGGAACCGATGTACTCGCGGGCGATGGCGTCGAGCTCGTTGAAGGCCATCCCGGGGCGGGCCGCCTCGATGGCCAGCCGCTGCGCCTCGCGGACCGTTTCGTAGACATCTCGCTGCTTCTCGTCGGGCTCGCCGAGCGCCACGGTGACGGTCTCGTCCGAGCAGTATCCCTGGTAGACGATCCCGTAGTCGAAGGTGATCAGCTCGCCCGCCTGGATCTTCTTGCCGGAGGCCTTCCCGTGGGGAAGCGCCCCCCGCTCTCCGGAGGCGATGATGAAGTCGAAGGAGTTGCCGTCCGCTCCCCTCCCCCTCATGGCCTTCTCGAGCTCCCAGGCCACCTCGCTCTCGACCATCCCCGGCTTCAGGCCGGTAACGATCTCCAGAAGCGATTCGGAGGCGATGGCCGCCGCCTTCTCCAGGATCTCCAGCTCTTGCGCGTCCTTCACGGTGCGAAGAGAGATCATCTCGGCGTCGGCTTCGATGAACGCCACGCCGGGGAGCTTCTGGCGGATTTCCTGGTAGGTCTGGACGGTAAGGTGGCCGGCCTCGAAGGCGACCTTGGCGGCACCGGCGTCCTTGATCACCTGGGCCAGCGATTCGAGCCGGACCGAGAACTCCACCACCTGGGCGCCCTTGACCTCGGCGCCGGCCTGGGAGGTGTAGCGGGAGTCGGTCAAAAACCAGGCTTCAGACGGGGAGACCAAAAGCAGCGCCTCGCTCCCGGTGAAGCCGGTTAGATATCTGATATTGCTGAGGTTGGTGACCAGGAGCAGGTCGCCTCCGACCTGCTGGAGGCACCCCCTGGCCGCGGAGATTCTATCGTGTAACATAATAACCTCCGTCTGACAACTATTTTTCCAGCCGCTTAATGAGCGCTCTCAACCCTAAAAGATAGCTGTCCGGGCCGAAACCGCTGATCTGTCCTACCGCTACGGGAGCGATGTAGCTGTGCTGCCGGAAGGCCTCGCGGGAGTGAATATTAGAGAGGTGGACCTCCACGGCGGGAAGACCGGTGGCGGCGATGGCGTCCCTCAGGGCGACGCTCGTGTGGGTGTAGGCGGCCGGGTTGATGAGGATCCCCTGGCAATCGTCCATGGCTCCCTGGATGGCATCCACCAGGGCCCCTTCGCTGTTGGACTGCAGCGTCCTGATCTCCACTCCGAATTCGGCGGCCAGTACGGCGAGGGAGCGGTTGATCTCCTCCAGCGTGGTGCTCCCGTAGATCCCCGGCTCGCGGACACCGAGGAGGTTCAGGTTGGGACCGTGCAGCACCAGCACCCGCTTCTTCATGGTCATTGCAGCTCCTCCCCGAGACGGGCCGCCTCGCGTTTCATGAGGTAGCGGGCCTTGCCGAAGTTGCCGTCCGGGGCGAGCACGAGGGCGAGGAAGAAGTCGTTGTTGATCCCGCGGACCACCACCGAGCAGTTGTCGGAGAGGATGGCGACCTCCTGGAGCTCGCCGGTCTTCAGCACGCCGACGGTCTCCTTGATCTCCTTGATCACCGAGGCGTATTCCACCGCCAGGATCTGCACGTCCACCCCGGCCGAAGGCTTGATGTACTCGTCGATGGAGATCCCGTCGTATCCCATGACGATGGCACCGAGCCCACCGCCGCAATCGTCAATAATCCCCTTCAGTATGGCCTTAAACCCCATCTCTTCTCCTCCTGATGTTTTCAAGCCAGAGGTTCAATGCCGCCTCCAGATCGGCGGGGGTCGCCACCCCCTCCCCGGTGACCGCTTCCGCCGGGGCAACGGTTTCCCGCCCAGCCGCCTGGGAGGCGGGTTCGCGGGGGGGCTGAGGTGGCGGGGCCACCTCCTGGGCCGGCTGCGGCACGGCGGCCCTTTCCAGCTGGGTCACCCGCTCCCGGTAGCCGATGTTGCCGGGATCGGTGGTCAACAGCTCGCGGTAGACGCCGATCGCCTTCTCCACGAAGCCCTGGGAGACGTACAGCTCCGCAAGGGTCGCCGTGGTGAGGGGATCCTTGCGCGCCGGTTCGGCAGCCGTCGGCTGCACCGGCGGCGCCACGGAGGCGGCCGGCTTCCCGCCCTCCTCGAAGGAACCGAAGGAGGCGCCTTCGTGAAGCTCCTCGACCTCGCCCTCCTCGACCGCTTCGGTCTCGGGTTCGACGGCCCAGAAATCGTCACCGTCATCGAAGGCCCTGAAGTCTTCCTCGTCGGAAACCGCGGCGCGGGGAGCAGCCTGGGGAGCGGCAGGCTGCAAGGCGACAGGCTCCTCCTCGAGCTCCTCGATCTCGGTCAGATCCTCGATGAGGTCGATGTCCTCAATTATTTCCTCGTCGCCGAGTTCAGGCTCGACCGGCGCGGCGGCGGGGCCTTTTGCGGCAGCCCCGGCAGCGGCGGCCGCGGCGGCTCCCCCTTTCAGCTGGGGGGCGATGGAATGAAGCAGCATGGAGGTTTCAGTGTCATCGGGATGCTCGTTGAGCGCCTGGACGAGGACCCGCTCGGCCTGTTCCAGGAGCCCCTCCTCGACGTAGATCTGCCCCAGCAGCTTCAGTGCTTCGACATGATCGGGTTTGAGTTCGACGACCTTCTCGAGCGCCTCCATGGCGGCAGCCGTCTCACCTTTGGCCGCGTAGGCGGCACCTAAAGCGAAGAACCCGCCGGGGTAATCGGCATGCAGACCACACCCTCGGGAGGCGACCATGATGGCGTCGTCCAAAAGCCCCAGTTTGCGGTACAGCTCGGACAGCGGTACGAAACAGTAGGAGCGGGGGTCCGCTGCCAGCATGTTTTCGAAACGCTGGATGTCCGTCCAGAACGAGATGGCATCTTCGATCATGTCACTCTCCTATGCGGCAGATCTCCAGAAGTGCATTAAGGTCTTTCACCCTCTCCATCCGGTGATCGCCGATCCCCTGGTTGCAGATGAAGAGGAGGCCGTTTTCACGGACCTTCTTGTCGTGCGAGAGCGCCTCCACGTATGCGGCGGGCGGGAAATCCGGGAGCGAGGTCGGCAGGCCGAGCCGCTTGATGAGGGCGACGACCCGTTCCCGATCCTCGCGGCTGCAGAAGCCGAACTTTTCCGAGATGAGGGCCGCCTGGACCATGCCGATGGCGACCGCTTCTCCGTGCAAGTAGCGGGTGTAGCCGGTGAGGGTCTCCACGGCGTGCCCGAGGGTGTGTCCGTAGTTGAGGACCGCCCTGAGCCCCCCTTCCCTTTCGTCGGTCTCCACCACCCTCCCCTTGATCGCGCAGGAGCGGCCGACCGCGTGGATGAGCGCGTCACGGTCGCGAGCAAGCAGCAGATCGGCCTTTTCTTCAAGGAAGGTGAAGAAGTTTGGGTCGAGCACCACACCGTACTTGATGATCTCCCCCAACCCGCAGAGGAACTCGCGATCGGGAAGGGTCTCGAGGGTGGTGACATCGATGAGGACGGCGCGGGGCTGGTAGAAGGCCCCGATCATGTTCTTCCCCTTGGGGTGGTTGATGCCGGTCTTCCCCCCCACGCTGGAATCGACCTGGGAGAGGAGCGTGGTGGGGACCTGGACGAAGGGGATCCCGCGCAGGTAGCTCGCCGCCGCGAAGCCCGCCATGTCCCCGATCACCCCGCCGCCGAGCGCAACGATGAAGGAGCCGCGGTCGAGCCCCGCTGCCATGAGCCCGTCGTAGATGAGGTCGAGGGTGCGGCTGTTCTTGTAGGATTCGCCATCGGGAAGCGAGATGATCACGGGGCGGAAGCCCGCCTCCCGCAGGGAGTCGGCGACCCTTTCCCCGTAAAGGGGGGCGACCGTGGTATTGGAGACCACGGCGGCGATGCCGGAAAGCCCGGCCTCGCGGCAAAGAGCCCCCAGGCTGCCGAGATTACCGGCCCCGATCCTGATATCGTAACTTCTCTCACCCAGAGAGACGTGGATGTTGTCAACCGTCATTAACGACCTCGGTGTGGAGCGAACTCCCCCTGGTGCATCATAATCCCCTCGCCCCTTCAGGGGAGAGGGTGCCCCGCAGGGGCGGGTGAGGGAGGTTTTCCCCTTCTCGACTCAGAACGACTTCAGATACTCCAGGTACCCCCGGTAGTTTCTCTGCGTCTCGGCAACCGAGTCGCCGCCGAACTTGTCCATGAAGGCGTTGGCGATCTCGATGGCGACCACTGCTTCGGCGACCACCGAGGCGGCGGGGACCGCACAGACGTCGGAGCGCTCCACGGTGGCCTCGAAGGCCTCCTTACTGACAATATCGACCGAGCGAAGCGGGGTGTAAAGGGTCGGGATCGGCTTCATGGCGCCGCAGACCACGATCTCCTCGCCGTTGGTGATCCCCCCCTCGAGACCGCCGGCGCGGTTGGTGGTCCGGTAGAAGCCGGTTGCGGCCCCTTCCCCAATCCGGGAGGGGTCGAAGAAGATCTCGTCGTGCACCTGGGAGCCCGGCACCCGGGCGGCCTGGAAACCGGCCCCGATTTCCACCCCCTTGAAGGCCTGGATGCTCATGACGGCACCGGCCAGGCGGGCGTCGAGCCTCCGGTCCCACTGGACGTGGCTTCCCAGCCCGGCAGGGACCCCGTTCACGCGCACCTCGACCACGCCGCCCAGCGAATCGCCGGCAGCCTTGGCGCGGTCGATGGCGTTGATCATCTCCAGCTCGGCCTCGGTGTCGTAGGTGTAGACGGGAGAGCGGTTGATGCGGTCTTGCAGTTCCTTAAGGCTCGCCTCCGGCCGGGTGGCCCTCACGCCCCCCAGTTCGATGACGCAGCCATTGACGGTGATGCCGAAATGGGAGAGGTAGATCTTGGCGACCGCCCCGACCGCGACGCGGACCGCGGTCTCGCGGGCGCTCGAGCGCTCGAGGATATTACGGACGTCGTGATGGCCGTACTTGAGGGCGCCGGGGAGGTCGGCATGGCCGGGCCTTGCGCGGGTGACGCTTGCGCACTCGCCGTCATGCTCGGCGAAGGGGGACATCTTCTTTTCCCAGTTCACCCAGTCGGCGTTTACCACCACCAGGGTCACCGGGGACCCGAGGGTCTCCCCCCAGCGGACGCCGGAACGGATGTATGCCTTGTCGGTCTCGATCAACATCCTGCCGCCGCGCCCGTAGCCACCCTGCCTGCGCTTGAGGTCGCGGTTGATGGTCTCCTCGTCAATCTCGAGGCCGGCGGGCAGCCCTTCAACAATAGCAGTCAACTGCGGGCCGTGTGACTCGCCCGCGGTCAGGTACCTGAACATGCACTCTCCTTGCGTCACTACAATCTCAAAATAAGCTCCCTGGAGACAATGTCCCACGGGAAGGTGTGGATAATAGCAGAAAGGGGCCGCGAATCAAAGCAATTAGCCCGCCCTCCCCTCTCTGTCATCCACCGCGGCTCTCCATGGAGCCGATAAACGAAAGCCAGGATGACCCTGGCTTTCGTCTAATCGACAAAAATAAGAAACACTCCCGGCGAACCGGGGAGCGCTCTTAATGCTTCTGCAGATACTGTTTCTGAACCTCGGCGGTGAGGTTCACCTTCTTGTCGAGGGCCAGTACGCTCCCGGAAACGATGTACTGTGCCTTGCTATCGACATAGAGCACGATCGGCTGGTTGTTGACACGGATCACCACCTGGTACAGAGAAGGGATCTCCTTCAACTGGCTCACCTGGAGGACGTCGAACTTCGACGGGATGATCTTCTTGATGGCGCCCGCCACCTGCTCATTGGTGGGCGCCTGGGAGCAGGCAACCAGGGAAAGGGATAGGACGGCAGCGGCCAAAAATTTCCTGAACATGATATCTCCACGCCCGCCTGGTCCGGCGGACTTTCGTTGCGATTAGAATCGGCCGTTACCGCCACCCGGCGAGAGGGAGGCGGTAACGGATCAAGGTTAGCGTACCGCTTTGCTCATGCGTGCCCCGCCCCAGGCACGGACCCTGCGGAGCAGGGCAGCAAGGGCCAGCAGCGGCAGAGCGATCAGGGTCACCGGGTACTTGACCGCGAAGATGAGCGGAGTGAGGGCCCAGCGGGTCAGGAGCCTCAGCACAACGTGCTCGCGGATGAAGTCGGCGACCGGCGGGCTGTAGGTGTAGTAGAAGCGGACGAAGGCGGTACCCGGACCGCTCTTTAAGAGCACGTTGTCGCGGAAGTGCCTGAGCACGACGACCTGCGGGTCGAGGTAGCTGCCGTAAGCGGCGGTGGCGATGAAGCAGCCGCTCTTGCCGCCCGGGGAGGAAACCGGGTTGGTGGTGCCGGTGCCACCCGTGTTCCCGCCGTTGCCGCCACCGCCGGCGGTGGTTCCCACCACGATCGGATCCTGGATGCTCCCCAGGGTGGTGTCGGAATCCTGCAGCACGTTGTTGTCGGTGAGGGCGAAGGTGACCACGTTGCCGTTGGTGGCGACCGGGGTGACCTGCGTCCAGACGTCGTTGGTGAGCTTGTAGTAGACCGGGTTGGTCGGCAGCGCCACGAAGGTGACGTCGACGTTGACCGTGCCGGATGGTGTCATGTTGTTGACCACCACGGAGATCGCCTCGGCCGGGGTGAAGTCGGCCGGCCGGCTGGAAGTGCTCAACACCGGGGAGGAAACCGGGACCACGAAGGAGGAAACCGTGGTGGTGCCGGGGATGGTGTTACCAGGGTTGGTCGGGTTGAGGCCTGCCACCGCGATGGAGCCGGTGCCGGAGAGCGACAATTGGTAGGTCGCACCGGAGACGGCGGTGATGGTGAAGGTCGCCGAGTACGACTTGGAGCTGGTCGGCGAGAAGGCAATCGGGATGGTCACCGACGAGTTGGCGGCAACCGGCGTATCGGCCGGCAGCATGGCGGTGAACGACGAATCGCTCGTGGTGAAGGAGTGCAGGGTGATAGGCGATGCGCCGCCGTTTTTCAGCACGAAGTTCTTGCTGAGCGAGTTCCCGAGCAGCACATTGCCGAAGCTGTAGAAGGTGATCGGGGTGTTCGGATCGGTGGCAGCGGCGAACGACACGGTGCCGGAAGTGCCTCCGCCCGAGGTGCTGATGACGGAGATGGTGAAAGTCTTGGTGGCGACGGCCTTGTTGGCATCGACCAGTTGGACCATAAAGCTGAAATCACCGGCCGCGGTAGGCGTACCGGAAATGACGCCGGTGGCGCTCGCCAGGGTAAGGCCGTCCGGGAGGGTACCCGCCACGATCGACCAGGTGTACGGGGCGGTAGCGCCGCTTGCGGTCAGGGTCTGCGAATAAGCGGTCCCGACGGTCCCGGCGTTAAGGGTACCGGAGATGGTGGGGGTTCCCGGGGCGGGGGTGGCCAGCGAATAGGTTGAAGAAGTAGCGGTCCTGAGGTCGGCGTCGGTCACGGTGATGACGAAGGACGAGGTGCCGCTGGCGGTGGGAGTACCGCTGATAACCCCGGTGGAGGGGTTGAGGGTAAGCCCGGCCGGAAGAGCTCCCTGGGTGACCGACCAGGTGTAGGGCATGCGGCCACCGGTAGCGACCAGCGCCTTGTTGTACAGGGCGTTCAGGGTGAGCGACCCGAGGTCGGCCTGGGTGGTAGAGATGCTCAGCGGGTCGGCAACGTTGATGGTCCTCGCCGCCGAGACGGTGGCGCCGGAAGCATCGGTGAGCGTGACGGTGAAATCGTATTTACCGGCAGTCGTGGGCAGACCGGTAATGGCCCCGGTCACCGGATCGATGGAGAGGCCGGGAGGCGCGGACAAGGAGGTCCAGGTCCAGGTCAGCGGAGCGGTGCCGCCGGTGGAGACCTCGGCCTGGTTGTACAGAGTACCGACGGTGGCGGCGCCAAAGGTAGCCGCCTGAATTGCCGGAGCCGCGTTGATCACCATCGTGAACGATTTAGTCGCGATGGCGGTCGGATTGTTGGTATCGGCGACCTGTACGGTGAAGGTGGAGGTGCCGGCGGTATCGGGGGTCCCGGATAGTACACCCGCCGCGCTCAGTGAGACATTGTGCGGCAGCGACCCGCTGGCAATCGACCAGGTGTAGTTGGTACCGCCAGTACCACCGGTGGCGGCCAGGGTTTGCGAAGGGAGGGCAACGTTCCGGGTCCAGGCCGGGTTGGCAAGGGCGGTGGTGGTGATGGTCACCGGGTTGAGAACGTTGGTGGAGAAGGTCTTCACCACCGTGGAGCCGCTCGTATCGCCGACCTGGATAGTATAGGTGAACGTTCCGGGGGTGGTCGGAGTGCCGGAGGCGACACCGGTGAAGGGGTTGAGGGCGACTCCAATCGGGAGGCTGCCGCCGACGACCGACCAGCTGTAGGGCGCGGTCCCGCCGGTTCCGCCAAAGGTGAAGGTATAGGGGGCACCGACCACGGCGGTCGTCGGCGCGTCGGTCCCGGAGGTCGGGGTGGTGATGTCGAGGACCGAGTTGATCTTGATGGTCAGCGACTTGGAGTCGGTTGCGCCGGTGGAATCTGTCAGCGAGAAGGTCAGCGGGTAGCTCCCCGGTGCGGTCGGGGTGCCGCTGATGATGCCGTTGCCGGTATCGAAGGTAAGGCCGCCGGGAAGGGCGCCCGAGGTGATGGCCCAGGTGTTCGGGACGGTGCCGCCGGAGGAATGGATGGTCTGGTTGTAGGCCGCCCCTACCCCGCCATCGGGGAGACTCGTGGTCAGGATCGCCGGTTTCGGGTTGATCGTGATGCTGAGCGGCTGGGTGGAAGTATTCCCCAGCGAGTCAGTCGCCTGGACGGTAAAGGAGAAAGTACCGCTTGTGGTCGCCACTCCCGAAAGCACACCGCTTGCGGAGAGCGAGATCCCGGCGGGGAGGCTTCCGTTGGCTACTGTGAAGGTGTAGGGACCGGTGCCTCCGGTGGCAACGATGCTCTGGATGGGGGCGTTGGAGTACTCAACGGTTTGCGTCCAGGGTTTCAAGGTAGTGGTGGAGATGCTAAGCACACCGGCCTTCAGGGTGTAGGTCCTGGAAACCGAACTCTTAGGGGAGTTGTTGTCTGTGACGGTAACGGTAACCGTTTTGCTACCGGAGAAATTGGGGGTGCCGCTGATAACGCCGGTGGACGAATCGATGCTGAGACCATTCCCCGACAGCCCGGTGGCGCTCCAGCTGTAGGGGAAGACGCCGCCCGCGGCAGCCATGGTCGCCGTGTACGGGACCCCGGTGTTGGCGTCGGGCAGAGACGAGTTGGTGATGGTCAACGGGTTGATCCCCGACGCGGTGCCGGTGAAGTACAGGGTGAGGGTACCGCCGTCGGAGACGATGGTGGTTTTGTAGTTGTTGGAAGAGTTCCCAGCGAAGCTCCCGGCGGCCAGCGGGTTGAACCGGATGGTCATGGCATAGCTGGTGCCCGGGCTGATGGTAACCGGGGCCGGCGTCACGAAGGAGAACGGAGAATC
The DNA here is from genome assembly GCF_054784495.1 of Geomonas sp. Red276. Classification (NCBI taxonomy): domain Bacteria; kingdom Pseudomonadati; phylum Thermodesulfobacteriota; class Desulfuromonadia; order Geobacterales; family Geobacteraceae; genus Geomonas; species Geomonas sp. Red276. The sequence continues at coordinate 72,198 of NZ_BLXW01000013.1, read as the reverse complement.
CGGGGTCGACATGCTGCTGATGGTAAGCTGGCTGTTACCTTCGTTGGCGATGTAGATCTGCTTATCGACCGGAGTACCCGTCGGGGTGGTACCAAAGTCGATCGACCCGCTGAGGATAGGAATCTGGGTACTGTCCTCTACGACCAGCTGCGGCGCAGTGGAGAACTCGAGGAGCTGCCCGAAGATGTTCGAGTAGGAAAGCTTCCGGCCATCCTTCCAGACCACGAAGAACTTCCGGAAGTTGACGTCACCGAACGCTACCGCAGGAGCCAGCTGGTTGGCGGTGGCTACCGTTACCGGCTGGTTGCCGCCGGAGAGGTTCCCCTGCGGATCGATGAACTGCGAGTAGATGTCGATGTTGCTCAGGTTGGCACTCTGGTTCCTGGCGTCCTCCCAGGCCACGAAGAAGCGCTGGTTGACGTTGTCGAAGGCGGCTACCGGCGAGGTCTGGTCTCCGGTGGCGTTGGAAATCAGGATCTGGTTGCCGTAGGCGGCGAAGCTCGTCAGGTCGATCAGCTGGCCGAGGATGTTCTTACCGGTGGTCAGCCCGCCGTTGTTGTCCTCCCAGGCAAGGAGAAGCCGGTTGGTGTTGGGATCCACAGCCATACTTACCGCATCGGCGGTGGTACCGTAGCTGTAATCGGTGATCAGGCCGGTCTGGAACCGCCGGATCTTGACCTTCGACAGCCCGGCGTCCAGGTCCACGATGGCAAAGGCAGGGGCGCCGTAAGTTGCAGTGACAATCGGGGGGGTGCTGGTGTCGGAGGTGGTGGTGTACGGCAGGGTCACCGTGACCTTGCTGGTGCTGCCGATCCACGAGGTGAAAACTTCGCCGGTGATGGGGCTGAAGGCAAGCCTCGGATGCGATTCATGGAACTGCACATTGTAACTTTCGGTGATCGCGGAACCGCTGTCGGCCAGGTCGTTGTTGGTGACCGCCTTGGAAACATCGGTGATATTGGTGACGGTGCCGGCAACAGGATCGATGGTGGCGGTCTTCACCATGTTGTAATCGACGAAGGGGGTCGGAATGATGGTTACGGTTATAGAGTTGACCGCTCCCAGAGCCTGGTACGTCCTGCTCATGGCGGTGTCGTCCGTACTCGTGTCGATCCAGGCCACCACAAACTTGCCGGTGACCGGGTTGTAGATGAGGTCGGGGTCACTCTGACTCTTATTAGAAGCACTCAGCGTAGTGATTGCGAAATTGGAACCGATGAGGGAGCCGTCCGTCCCGATGAACTGCCCGTAGATCCGGCCGCCATAGGTCGCGGTAGCGTCGCGGGAATCGGTCCAGATCACGAGGTAGCGGCTGTTAGTCGGGGTGACCGTATCCTGGTAAAAGGCGACCTTGGGTTGCGCCTTGTTGCCGGCCGCGCTGGTGATGGCGAAGTCGGCGACCGTCTTGGCGATGGTGGTGACGTTCCCCGGCTGTCCCTGCCCAGGGTTGTCGTTACCGGTGCAGATGGCGCCGTAGATCTGGCTGCCGCTGCGGTTGTCCACCCAGACCGTGAGATATTTCTTCCCGCCGCTGGTGGCGTCGTAGGCGACCGCCGGGGCGGACTCGTCGAAGGTGCTGTTGGAGACCTGGAAGTCGCTGGACAGGACCTCCCCCTTCGCCCTGGCCGGGGTGGTGGCGTTGGCGCCGCCGGGCTTGCTGCCGGAGCAGCTCAGGGAGACCATGCAGGCCAGCAGCAGCATCATCCACCACATCTTCTTGAAAAGCGGCAACCGTATTTTCCCTTTGAGACTCATCTCTCGATTCCTCTTTGTTTCAAAAACTCTAAGATAGTGACACATCGTGGGTCACCGCGGTGACCGCTATGGCCGGCGGCGGGTGCTGCTGCCCCCTCGTCAACTCGGACGTTACATGGCCCCCTCACCCGAGGAAGTGCCACCATGTCGATTGCGGCTTACTTGTCGGTAAAGTCGGTCAACCGGACCAGGACAAATCCAGGCGCGGTGATGGTCGCCACCTTGTTGGTATTAACTTCGACCGCCTCGAACGAGACCGTCGCACGGTATTTGTACATGAGACCGGTGCAGAGGAGGTCATTGGAGAGGAAAATCTTCAACTCCTGCGACACGAGCCTCACCGGAATGGAGACCGTGCTCCCAGCCGCCACCAGGAAACCGCTGGTCATGTACTGGGTCTGGTAAACGGCCGGCAACGCCGGAGTGGTGCTGTCGTCGGGGGTCAGGGTCAGGATGATCTTCTGGATCAGCAGGTCCGAGGCCGCCGTCGGGTTGGCCTGGCCGGTATTGCCGCTTGACCAGGCGGTACTGGTTACGTTGTAGTTCACGTCGTCGGGAAGGAAATGCGGGACGCTGTTGGTAAGGCAAGGCTGCGCCTTGCTGCCGCTGGTGGCGTCAACCCAGCTGGCTACGTCCGAGTCCAGTGGCACCCCGGGAGAGGTCGCCGTGGCGTAGACGGTGGCGAACTGGCCGACTCCGGCCGCTTTGGAATCCCCACACGAGGTCAAGGCGATGGCGGCCAAGGTACCGATAAAAAGCGTGGCCAGAAACTTTTTCAACATACTAACTCCTTAAATGACCACCTTGGGCGTGATGAAGATGAGCAGTTCGGTCTTGGTCTTGGTTTTCGAGTTTGATTTGAAAAGCCACCCCAAAAGCGGGATGTCGGACAGGAAGGGAACCCCGGTATCCGACTCGGTGTCGCTGTCCACGTAGATGCCGCCGATGACGGTGGTTTCGCCGTTGCTGACCACCAGCTCGGTGGTCGCTTCCTTCTTGTTGATCGGTGGTGGGGAACCGGCTCCCGGGGAGTTGTTACTCGCCTTGATCTTCATGCTGACCGAGCCGTCGGCGGTGATGTGAGGGGTCACCTCGAGGGTCAGCGCCGCCTCCACGAACTCGGTCTTGGTCCCTTCCGCGGAGGTGGTCTGGTACGGGATCGACTGCCCCTGGGATATCTTGGCCGCCTTGTTGTTGAGGGTCACCACCTTCGGCGTGGAGATGATCTTCACCTCGCCGATGGTGGCGGCCGCCGAAAGCCTCATGTCGAGCTGGATGTTGGAGTTGAGCTTGCCGAAGGACATCCCCATCCCGATCCCGCCCGCCCCCGTGGAGGTGGGGCCGGAAGCGGAAACGACGCCACCGAAGGAGGAATCGAGGGTGTTGATCCCGGCGATGGAGGCGGAGCCGTCCTTGTAGTTGAGCCCCCACTGCACCCCGAGGTCGCGGGTGAAGGTGGAGGTGGCTTCCACGATGCGGGCCTCGATCATGACCTGCTTCTCGGGGGCGTCCAGGGTCTTCAAAAGCTGCTTCATCCGCTCGAGGGCCGGCTGGATGTCGGTGACGATGACCCGGTTGGTACGGGCATCCTGGATGATGGTCCCCCGCTCGCTTTTAAGCGCGTTGAACTGGGTCGCGACCTCCCCCACCGCGGCGTAGTTGATCTCGAAGACCACGGTCCTAAGCTCCATGTTCCGCTCGGCGGCCTTCTTGGCGGCCAACTCCTCCTCGGCCTGGGTCTGCATCTTGGAGCGCGGCTTGATCTGTACGATGTTCCCCTCGCGCTGCATCCCGAGCCCCTTGGCATCGAGGATGACGTCGAGCGCCTGGTCCCAGGGGACGTTGACGAGCTTGAGGCTGATGGTGCCGGAGACGTCGTCGGAGATCAGGAAGTTCAGGTTACTCACCTCGGCGATCAGCTGGAAGATCTTCCTGATGTCGGCGTCGGAGAACTCGAGGGTGACCCTCCTCCCCTTGTAGACCTTCTTGAGCGGGCGCACGCTTTCCGGACGCGGGAGCTCGGTCACCGATTCGTCGCGGGGTGCGCCGGCCAGTTCCTCGGCGACCTCGCTCTCGGCGGCTTTGGGAACGGCGTGGCGGCTCGGCTCCACCACGGGAGCGGTGGGGAGCTTGGCGGCCACCGCGGGAGCGGGATTGACCACGTCGAGGACCAGCACGTCACCCTTCCTGGCCATCGAGAAGCGGGGGTTGCCACGGAGACGGACCAGGAGCTTGGCGACCGGAAGACCTTTGAGCCTCACCTGGTAGGGGGTAATCGAGAGGACCGGGGAGCCGAACTTGGTGGTGTCCATGGCACGCTGGAGCGGCTTGGGAACCAGGCAGTTGTGGATGGACAGCGAGATCCCCTGGGGACCGTGGAGCGGCTGGCCCGGCTGGCAGCTCCCGTGGAGCTTCATGGTGATGCGGGAGAAGCCGTCGACGATCTTGAAGTCGACCGACTCCAGCGTGGGTTTGGCGAGGCGGGCCGGTGGGACTTCCGTCCTGAGGCTTTCGCCGGCCGGTACCGGAGGTTCGGCCGCCTTGGGGGCCGGTGCCTTGGGTGCCTTGGGAGCCTCCGGCACCTCGGCCTTCGCGACCGGAGCGGGCGCCTCGACAGCCGGGGCCGGGGCCGGGGCCGGGGCCGGGGCCGGGGCAGCTTCGGCAGCGGGAGCAAAAGAGCGGGGTGCCGGCGCCGCGGCGATCCTGGCCTTCTCCGCCCCCTCCGGCATCAGCCTGATCTTCAGGCCGAGGTCGGTCTTGACCACCTCGTAACGGGGAAGGGTCGCGCCGGAGGCATCGAGCACCACCCGGGCCTTGTCGGGGGTGGTGCCCACGCGGGCGCTGGCCACCCCGAGGGAGTTGATGGGATACACCTTCTTGTCGAGCACGCTCCCGACCCCGAAGATGTCGAGCACGATCCTGTCGGGCTTGCTGAGCTTGAAGGTGTTGAAGGTCTGAACGGTCCCACCCTCGATGGAGAGCTCCACCCCGTCGGCGGACGGGAGCACCGCGTTGATCTTGGGACCGGCCTGCTTGGATGCCTTGGGGGCGGGCTTCGCCGGAGCTTCCTTGGCCTCGGCCTTGACCGCACCGCCGCCGGCCCCGTCGGCCGCGGCGGCCACCGGGGCAACTTCGGCAACCTTGACTTCCGAGGGCTTCATCTCGGCCACGTTCATGTCGATGCCCTTGAGCTCGGGCCCCTTCGTCTCGCTCCCCTTTAGGTCGGTTGCCTTCACCTCGGTGGGCTTGACCTCCACCGGCGAGGCCGCGGCCACGACCGGCGCGGGGGCCGGCGCTTCCACGGCGGCAGGCTGGGGAGCTTCCGCCTTGGCCTCGGCGGCAGCAGGCTTATCCTCGACCTTGGGGGCGCCCGGCTTCTCCTCGGCCTTGGCAGCGGCGGCCGGGGCTTCCTTGGCCTCGGCGGCGGGTGCCTCCAGCGGCTCGGCCTGGGCCGACTTCCCTTCGTCGATCGGCTGCAGATTGACCACCAGGCGCTTGCGGTCGTTGGGATCGGTGGAGGCCACGAACTCGCGGTCCTTCACGAGGGCGATCTCCACCCGGGTCAGCATCCCTCCCCCGACCGGCTGCTTGACCACGTCGATCCGGCGCACGTTTCCGCGGTTGACCTCCATCGGGGAGCTCACCGCACCCGGCTCGGTCTGGGAGATGTCGATCACCACCCTAAACGGCTCACCCGCCTTGTAGGACGTATAGGTAAGCGGCCGGTCGCTGACGATCTCGATCCGGTTGGCGTCTGGCGAGACGGTGACCGATTGCAAAGCGGCAAAGGCGGAGACCTCCGCGGGTGCCGTCTCGTTCGCGGCGGACATCCGTTTGACGCAGCCGGTGGGAACGGTCATCAGGGCGGCGAACGCCATCAAATGACAGAGGATGCGGCTTGTGCGTATTCTCATCGATTGCTCCTTACCTTTTCTTGGCCAGGGTCAGCACGGTCTTCTTCTGCCGCATCTGCCGCCCTTCCTTGTATCGCTCCACCACCTCGACGGCCGACGAGGTGATCCTCGTGATCCGACCATTCCTGTTCCCGATCTCCATACCCGGCGAGACCACGTATCCCTTGCCGTTGGGGTCCACCACCAGCGCCCGGTTCTCCCTGAGTCCGGCCACGATGCCGACCACCTTGAACTTGGCGACCTCGAAGCTCTGGATCGGAAGGAGGTCGGGGTTCGCCGCCACGGGGGCCTGGGGAGAGGCGGGGGAGGCGACCACCGGCGCCTGGGGTGCAGGAGGGGCATAGGGGCGGAACGGGTCGCGCCGGGAGTTGAAGTCCAGCTGGGGGGTCTGCTTCACCGTGGCGCTGGAGATCGGCTTTTGCACCGGGGCGACCGGCTGAGCTTTGGGCCTGGGGAGGGCGGGCGCCTTCGGGGGAGGCGGCCCCTCTTCCTTTTTCTTGCACCCGGCGGCCAGGGCCACTGACAGGAGCAGGCAGAGCGCGAGGCTATTTTTTCTTATCATTCTTGATCTCGTTTTTCTCGAGGAACCGGAAGGTAGTGGCGAGACAGGTCACCTTGAGGGTTATCCGCCCGTTGGCGTTTTTGATGTCACTCACGTTGACGTTGTTGATATTGACGATACGGGGGAGGTTCCCCACCGCGACAAAGAAATCGGCCACGTTGTTGTAGGTTCCCGAGACCGCGATGTCGACCGGGACCTCCGCGTAAAACTCCTTGGGAACCTCCGACCGGGGGCGGAAGAGGAGGAAGTCGAGCCCCGCGTTCTTGCCGGCCGAGGAGATGCTGGTCAAAAGGGAGGGAATCTCCTTCTGGTTGGGAAGCTCGGTTAGCGCCGTGTCGAGATCCTTCTTCAACTGCTCGTACTCCGCCTTATAGCGGGGAAGGTTGTTGGCGATGGAGCGGTTCTCATGGATCTGCCGCTCCATGTCGTCGACCTTCGTCTGCAGTTCCTTGAGGGCGACCATCTGGGGCCGGTACAGGAAATTGAACAGGGCCGCCCCTTCCAGGAGCAGGATCAGCGCCAGGACGGCAATCTTCTGCCTGGTTGGGAGCTTGAGTATCTTTTCTACGCGAGGATCCATGGTTGTCCCTTTGGGCGTTACGGCTTACCGGCAGGCGGTGCGGGCGTGGGCGCGGGTTTACCCGGCGTGCCGGGAGGTACCTGGTCGGGTTTGTCCTTGATCTGGAAGGTGAGGTCGAAGCGCTTGGCCTTGAGCCCGCCCTGGTCGGCCTGCTCAGAGACCTGGAGCTCCACGTTGGTGAAGGAGCCCGAGGCCTGGAGGTTTCTCATGAACTGGGCGATCAGGTCCTCGCTCATGGCGTAGCCCCCCAGGGCCACCGCCGAACCGCTCTCGGTGTACTTGGTCACCCAGAGCTGGTCGGGGACCGCGGCGGAAAGCGCGGCCCAGCGGGAGGAGGGGCCGGTCTTGCCGCGCCGCAGTTGGGCCAGCACGTCGAGCTTCTTCTTGACGTCGGCCTGCAGCTTCTTGATGTTGTCGATGGCGCCGATCTTGGCCTTGAGGGACTTGAGCTCGGCGTCGGCGGAGTCGATCCGGTTCTTGGCCACGTTGACCTTGCCGAGCATGATGAAGTACATGGTGATCCCGACCAGCAGCACGCCGACCATGGAGATGACCAGCACCGAGATCTGCTGCCTGATGGTCTCTTTCTTCTTGGAGGCCCTGACGGGAAGGAGGTTTATCCGTATCATTTGTCGCCTAACCTCCTGGTCGCGAGCCCCACGGCGACCGCCAGCGAGGGAGCGACCTCGTCAAGGTACTCCTTGTCGAACTCCTTCTCGCTCACCGCCACGTTCAAAAGCGGGTTGAGGACCTCCGTCGGGATCTGGAGCCGCTGCTGGACCGCTTCGACCAGCTGCGGCGTCCTCGCCCCCCCGCCGCTCAACAGGGCCCGGGAGATCTTCCCTTCTCCGGCCGTCGTGTTGTAGAAATCGAGCGAGCGGCGCATCTCCAGCGCGATGGTGTCGTTGACCCGCTGCAGGATCTCCTGGAGCCTCGCATCGTCGTTGGCGGCCGCGGTCAGCTTCTTCATCTCCGCGCTCTTGCTGTCGAGACCGAACTGTTTCTGGATCTCCTCGGTGTAGAGGTTCCCCCCCATCTGGACGTCGCGGGTGAAAAGGGAGATCCCGTCTCTCACCACGTTGAGGTTCATGATGTTGGCGCCGATATTGATGAGGGCCACCACGTCGTTGGGATCGATGTTGTAGTTGACCTCGAAGGCGGTCTGGACGGCGAAGGCGTCCACGTCCACCACGATCAGCTTGAGCCCCGACTCGGCGAAGACCGCCAGGTAGTCGTTGATGATGTCCTTCTTGCTGGCAACCAAAAGGACGTTCATCTTGGAGGGGTCCTGCTCGTCGGGGGAGAGGATCTGGAAGTCGACGTTGACGTCGTTTATGTCGAACGGGATGTACTGTTCGGCCTCCCAGTGAATCTGGTCCTCGAGCTCCTCGACCGGCATCACCGGCAGCGAGATCTTCCTGATGATGACCGCATTGCCGGAAATGGAGCAGGTCGCCTCCTTGGCCTTGATGTCCAGGTTGGCCAAAAGGGTGCGGATGGTCTCCACGATGGAGGAGCTGTCCATGAGGGTGTTGTCGACGATCGCCTCGGGAGGAAGCGGGAGGATCCCCACGCTCATGAGCTGGTAGCTCCCCTTCGACTCGCGCAGTTGCACGAGCTTCACCGAGTTAGACCCGATATCGACACCGACTATGTCCTTCTTCTTGGCGAAAAGCATGGCTTGGTCCTATGGACGGTTAGTCCTGAAATACCTTCTCTTTTTCGGCCAGGGAAAAGCCCAGGGCAAGGAGGATCTTGCGCTTGGTCTCCATCCGGCAGTCCTCGCCCCGCTCGATCCGGTCGATGGTGATCGGCGACACCCCGGCGATACGCGCCAACTCGGCCTTGCTCATCAGCCGCTCTTCACGCAACTTCTTGACACTGTTCATGATCATAGATGGGACCCGCTAGAGAGTTTGCACGATTTTCGTGCCATTTAAGCCTAATTACAAAGAATGTCAAGAAATTACTTCAAATTATGCATAATTATGTGCCTTATTGAGCCCGGTTAAAGAGAAATAATCGGAAATAGTGCATCAGAGTAATATCGAACACAACATGTAGTGGTGAAAGTCAGTAGGCGTAAAGCAGGGAAAGTTTCGCCTTCTCCCGGACCGGGCCGCCCGAACGGGTGCCCGAAACGGCGATCGAGTAGAGGATGGGGACGTGGCGCGGGTGGACGATGTCGTCCTTGGAGCTCGCCGCTCCTCCGGTGTCGAGGAAGTCGATGCCGCTTTGGTCGGTGTTGCCGACCACGGTGTCGACGATCTTGGAGGAGACCCGGAACCCGGTGGTGTCGAGCCCCCCTTTGAGGCGGAAGACTGCGTCGGGGTACTCTTCCGGGTCGGCGGAGACCTGGGCGGGGGTGCATAAGTTCCACCGGTCGCTTGCGTGGTCTATCTTCTGCCTGAGGCAGTCGAACTGGGGGACCTTCAGGTCGACCAGGGCGAACTCAGTCTCCAGATCCCCGGCCGAGGCGGAGTTGAAAAGCCGCGGGATGAGCTCCTCGGTCATCAGGCTTACCCCTCCCCTCGCCGCCGCCAGCGCGGTCCGGTACCGCTTCTGCCCGGCCGAAAGCCTCGTCCCGGTGATGACCACGTAGAGAAGCGAGAGGGAGATCACCAGCGCGAGGGTGGTCAGCATGAGCGCCGTCACCAGGGCGGCCCCCCGCTGGGATGTCGGGCGGGAGAGGGACATGGTGCCTCCTTAGAAGTTCTTGGGCTGGACCACGATGGAGTAGACCTTCCAGTGGTAGTGGCGCCAGTCGGCAGTGAGGGCGGTGAAGGCCGTTTGCCCCCAGCGGCTTCCCATCACCTTCCCCACGCCGCGGTCGAGCGCCGGGTCCCCTACCACCACGGGAAGATCCCCCAGCGGGTAGAGGTACCCCGACTCCTTTTTCCCCTGCTGGGCGAGGAGATAGAGGCGGATCTCCTTCACCCTGTCCCGGACCTCCTCCGCCGAGGTCGCATCCTGCAGCCCCTGGCCGAGGTCGCTTACGTGGTAGCCGGTATCGAGCAGGTAGATAACCTGGAGGTCGGCCACGCAGTCGAGCAGCGGGTAATAGACCGGGCGGTCGCTGTTCTGGCTGATGACGGCCTTGTAGAGGGTGCCGGTACCGCTTGCGCAGACCGGGGAGCCCCCCTCGCTCAAAGACGAGCGTTTGATGAAGTAATCGGCCCGGTTGTACGGATAGCTCAGGGGAACGAGCTTTCCCGAGTCGTCCCGTCTGGCGATGCCGTAGACGAGAAAGCGCTCCTCCGGGGTGGCGGGGGTGAAATCCTGCGGGATCGGGTTGTTGAAGTGGAGGGTGAAGGCCGACGGGGAGGCGCTCGAAGAGGTAGCTCCCCCGGTAGAGACGCTGGTGGCGACCAGCGTCCGGGTGGGGCCCCGGGTGGTCACCTCGCTTCTCAAGACCACCGCCCGGTCGCCGTTTCCAGGTACCAGCTCGATGGGGGACTTGCTCGGCTTCACCACCGCCCCGCCCGCTCCCCAGGTCAGGTAACTCCACCCCTGCGAGGCGGTCGACATGCCGAGGGCACTACCCTTCAGGACCAGGTAGTCCGATCCGTTCGTCCCGACGTTATCGCCGCTTGCCACCGCCCGCGGCGGCCTCGGTACCTTGGTCACCGGATCGGCGTCCTCGTAAATGTCGACCTTGGTGCCCGGGCAGCCGTCCACCATGACCTTCCCGAGGCAGGTCTCGCGGTAGGCGATCCCGTCGGGAAGCGACCAGGGAAGCCCCATCCCTGCGGTTTCCAGGTCGGTGCGGAGCACTTCCAGGCCGATCAACCCGCCGATGTCGGTCTCCGCACTCTTGGTGGCCTGCGCCGAGCTGGTGACGATCCGGTTGAAGGAGACCGAGATGACGGTCATGACCACCGAAAAGATCAGCATGGCCACCACCAGCTCCACCAGCGTGTATCCGCGCCCGTCGGCTTTCATGCCGTCACCGTTTCTGGAAGGAGTAGATCTGGTGGGAACTGCTCACGTTATGGAACCCCCAGGTCACCGTCACCGTCAGGCGGTAGTCGTCACTCGTGCCGTTCATCGGGGTCTGGTCCCTCAGCACGGTGAAGGGGTGGCCGACGCCGTTCACGCTCTTTCTGGCCACCGTCATGGAAGAAAATCCGCTGCTGGCCTTGATGGTGTTCATCTGCTCCTCCGCCACCATCATGGCCTCTTCCCGCAGCCGGTTACGGGTGTTGTGCTGGAAGGCCACCACGATGGACTGCAACAGCCCCAAAAGCCCGACCGTCAGGATCAGGATGGCCATCATCAGCTCCACCAGGGTGAAGCCCCGGTCAGCGCGAGGTGACGTTTTCGCCATGGCAGTCACTTCCCGAAGCGAGTTTGCCGATCCTCACCCTGATGTTTCCCACCACCACGCTGTCCACCGCCGCCCCCTCCCCTCCCGTCGTGCAGATGGTCCGTTCGTTCTCGGTGGTGCCGGTCTCGTCGAAATCGACCACGTTGCCGCTCTTGCTCTGCACCACCGGATAGCTAAGCACCCTGGCCGCGACCGGCTCGGCGCCGCCGTCGCGGTCGGTGGTGGTCGAGTAGGTCTCCAGTCGCGTCGGGTAAACCTTGACCCGGACCGGCCGGCGCTGGTAGATGGCGGCGGCCTTGCCCCGCATGATGTCCGCCTGGATCCCCCTCGCCTGCGATTCGACCTGGTAGTTTCGAAAGTAGTCCCTGAACCGGAGGGTCCCCACCGCGAGGAGAATCGCCATGATGCCGATCACCGCCGTCATCTCGACCAGCGAATAGCCGCGATGGTCCATACCGACACCCCGACTGCGCACCACACCTGCTGGCCGACCGCGGCAGGTGCCGTACCGTGTTAAAGGCGCCCCCCCTCCCCTCCCCTTCCCGAAAGAAAGTGGGCGGCTCGGGTCGCCGGCTGATTTGACGAAACAGGAAATGAATAGGAGAGATCGAAAGGTTAACAATGACTAATAATACCACGAAGCCGCGAGGACGAAAGGAGGGGGCGCCTCCCCATTTCAGGGGAAAGGAGCCGGGGTGAGGGAAACTTTGCCGGGGATTGGTGGCAGATTCAGCGAGAGGCCAGCTGGGTGAGGCGAGATCCCAGAGGGCGGTGAGGGGCGCCCTACGTTACTGCGAGCTGCTGTAGGCACCCCACCCCAACCTTCTTTTCTGCGGATAAGGCGCCGGCAGGGGGGCCGCCATTCCTCCCCCGCCGGAGCCAATCCCTGCGCTGCCCGACCCGTTCGAGGCACCGAACGACTGCACGCTTTGGCGGTAGATGTACCGCGGCGCAGGCCTCGGGGTGGGAGCCGGTACCGGTAGAGGGGTGGGAACCGGCACGGGCGCCGGGGGAGGAGGAGCCGCCTGCTGCATGTTGGCCGGGCCGACTGCCCCGGGAGGACCGAGAGTGTAGCTCCCGGCCTCGATGACCATGTCATGGTAGGGCGGATTGTCGTTACGGTGCCGCCAGAAATAGGCACCGACGGCTGCGTGAAAGATCAGCGACCAGACGAGGAATTCACGCAGATTTTTGTCGAACGGAAGAAGGGCCAAAAAGGGTGATGCTCCTTGAGAAAGGACGAAGTGGCGCCACCTCAGTACGCGTAGAGGAAGGAGAGGTTGGCGGTCTCGCTGGGGTTGTTCGACCGTTCCGCCTGGACTTCGATCCTGAAGACATACGGGATATGCTGGGGTGCGATGTTGCTCTGGGTCTCCGCCACCCCGGAGCCCATGAGGCTCGTCCCGCTCATGTCTGAGTTCCCGGGGACGGTGTCCACGATCTTGGAGAAGACGGTGAAGGCGGGAGCACCGGTGGCCCCCGGTACCGTGAACTTGAAGTCGGGAAGATCCTTCGGCTTGAGCGAGGTCGCGCTCACCGAACCTCCCGGGCTGGGACAGACGGTGCTCCAGGCCGGCCCGTAACCGCTCCCCATCCCCCCGGTGACCAGCTGCCCGCTGGGCGAACTGGTCAGCTTGGCACTCAGACACTGAGCAGCGACCGTCGCCGAACCGTAGCCGGGGCCGAAGGTGAGGTCGTTCAGACCGCTGAAATTGGAGGCGATGGTCTGGAAGGTCTGGGCGATGGTGGCGGTGCTCCCGCTGGCGATTGCCTGGTTGATGACGTCGCCGCTCATGAGCATCTGAGGGATCAGGTCCTTCATGATCATGTCACTCCCGCCGTAGGAGGCCTGGAGGGCGGACTTGTAACTCTTGACCATGCCACTTTGTTTGGTGGCGACCGTCATGATGTAGAGGGCGCACAGGATCACCACCAGCGCCAGGAAGGTGAGCATGAGCGACGTGACGAGGGCGATGCCCTGCTCCTCTTGTAGTTTCTTCACAGCCTTCATGGTGTTCCCTCTTGCAAGACCACGGACGTATCGAAAGGGTTTACTGGTTGGAGACCAGGTTCTTCGGACGGACGACAAGCTTGTAAACCTTCCAGCGGTAATGAATCATCTCGGGGGGGAGCGTATAGGTCGCCAGCGCCGAACCAAGCGGCGTAGCCCCCTCCTCGCTTGAGTAAAGGTTGATGGGGGTCGAGGGACTGGTGTAGCCCTGGTCCTTGTTGCCGTCCTGGGCGAGGATGTAGACCTTTATCACCTTGAGCTTGGTCCGGATCTGCGCCGGGTCGCCGACCGCGGCCTGCATCTGGAGGGAGGTGGGGGCCGTCGAGCCGGAGCTGCTGATGTTGCTCCCCGCCAGGTTCGTCCAGGTGTCTACCATGCCGGAACCGGTCTTGGTAGGATCGGTCACCACCGTTCCCGAGGAATCGAGCATGTTCCAGCCGAGCACCACCCGCATGGCCGCCACGCAGTCGAGGACCGGCTGGTATTCCAGATTCCCCCCCTGCGGATCGTGCCGCACCAGGCCACGGTAGAGGATACCGGTATTGGGGGCGCAGTAGGCGGGAAGCTTGCCGGCGGTGGTCGGAGTCGCCACCACGTAGTCGACCCGGTTGAAAGGCATGCGGGGGATGGTGCCGCCGCCGGCCAGACCGTAGATATAGACGACGTCCTGGGGGGTCATCGGGCTGAAGGAAGCCGAAAGACCGCTGGGGGAATAGGTGGTCCAGAACTTTCCGGTGGAATCCTTCAGGAGGTCGTAGCCCCCCGTGGTCGAGCTGATCGAACGGTCCAGTGCGATGACAGCGTCGCCGGCGTTGAGGTTGCTTCCGACCGTGGGCCACATCTTGGGGGCTTTGGGCGGAGCCGAGGTGTAGTTGAGATACGACCAGTTCTGCGCTGCCGGTTGGGTACCGAGGGAGGTCCCCTTGAGGGCGAGGTAGTCGCTGTTGCCAAGGGTCTGGTAACTGACATTGTCGCTGCCCAGATCGGTGGCGATCCCGGCGTTGGCGGTCCCCACCAGCGCGCGGGGGATCTTGCTTGCCGTTGCGCTGTCGTTGAGGGCGGCGGCGAGGGCGTGGGCGCCGTCAACCTCCGTATAGATCGGGGTTCCGCTGATGTTGTAGGAAGTGGGTAGGCCGAACCCGGCCGCCGAGAGATCGTGCCGCATCATCTCCAGCCCGACGATCCCCGAAATGTTGCTCTCCTCGCTCTTCATCAACTTGGAAGAGAACTTCAGCAAGGTGGCGAAGGAGTTCCCCACGATCATGATGACCACCGAGAAGATGGCCATGGTCATCACCATCTCGATCAGCGAAAAGCCCTTTTCCGAGCTAAGCCTCATCCGCAAAAACCTCGTTTTCAACAGCTGGCTCCGGTTTCCCATCATTTGCTCACCATGGTGGCCAGGTTCTGGCTGTATTGTGCCCCTTTGTACCACCAACTGACCTGGATTTGGAGATCGGTGGAACTGGGGGATACGTAGACATGGGTGCGTACAAAGGAATAGGTGGCCTGCGCCATCCCGTTGTTGATAGAGCGGGACTGGCTACCGCTCCGGCTCCAGGGCTGGGTCTGGCTGACAGAGATGTTCGTGAATGGCTGGTTCACCTCGTGGGCCATCAGCTCATCGCCGAAGGTCATCCCCTCGGCCCGGAGGTTATCCTTCATGCCGTTGCCGATGGCCACGTACACCGACTGGAACAGGCCGAGGAGCCCCACGGAAAGGATGAGGACCGCGACCAGCAGCTCGATCATGGTGAACCCTTTTTCACTTGAGGACACAGGTCCCTCCCTGGATTACCCCGATATTAGTCTTGGCGGCCTGGACGGCGACCACGTTGACCGAGGGACCGTTCACGTCCGGCGACACCGCGAGATAGAAAGGCGAAGGCGATGCCAGGCAGCTCATGCAGCCCCGCTGGTCGATGCTGAGCACGTAGTCGCTCAGCGCGTTGTACGATCCCGAACCGCCGGAGAGGTACTGCTGCATGGGGAACTTCACGGTCTTGCTCTCCTGGACGACCCCCACCAGGTCGGCGTCGGAGCTGTAGCACCTGAAGGCATAGCCGGTGGGGTTGACGGTGACCGTGTATCTCTTCTTGGTGGTCACCGCCTTGATGCGGATGTTATCCACGTCCGCCTGCATCTGTTTCACCTGCGACTCGATCTGGTACTTCTTGTTCATGCTGTTGAAGTTCATGGTGACGATCGCCAAAAGGATGCCGGCGATGGTGATGACAATCACCAGTTCCAAGAGCGTGAAGCCGTCGCTGCGATGGAGAACTCTGGGCGATCTCATAAGAAACATCACTTCTCCTGCATGTGCAACAGTTTTTTGGTCGGCCCGGGGCGGTTCATACCGACCATGCCGGAGCCGGTCGGCGGGACGCCCGAGATCGGGCTGGCCAGCCTGCGCATGTTGTACCCCTGGTTGGTCGGGTTCTGGAACGCGGTGGCGAGCTGGATCTGCTTAAGGTCCCCGGTGGAGACCTGCAAGAGGATGCTCCCCTTCATGGTGGCCGCCAGCGGCTGGGCGCCCGTGTCGTACTTAAAGGCCCAGATGTAGGTCTGGCCTCCCACCCCGCACGGATCGGCAGTCGGCATCAGGGTACTGAAGAAGACCGTTCCGTTGGTGTTCGCGTTCGGGTTGGTGATGACCCTCTCCGCGTTGTAGGTGATGGTCGAGTTGTTCTGCACCACGTTCTCGGTGGTGGCCAGGTTGACGTACCACCCAGTCTTGGTCGATCCCAGCGTGGAGGCCGGAGCCGTCGACGCGTCCCCGGTCTGGTTCTGCAAGGTCGAGAGGTCGACCGAGGCGGTGCAGGTCGAAAGGAAGGCGTTGGACGGCCCGGTCGGGGTGAAGTCGGGGCCCGCCGTGTGCGCGGAGTAGCAGGGATCGGTCACCCCGTAGATCCTGAACGGCTCCGACACCGAGGCCATGTCGTTCTTGTAGAAGAAACGGCCGGACCCGAAGTACAGCCAGAGCTTACCGACCGCGCCGGTACCGTTGGCACCCCAGCGCGCGGCGGTATCCTGCAGCTTGGTCACCGAGGTGGTCACCGGCCCGATCCCGGTGACCAGGTCGCTGACCGTCCAGTGGCTGGGGTTGGGGTCCTGGTGGGTCAAAACGCGCAGCACCCCACCCTTGTTCCAGTTGGTCTGGGTGCTATCGGCCTGGACGTAGCCGACATAGAAGGCATCGTCGCTGTAGTTACGGTCGGTATCGATGACGGCGGTGGTCAGCGTCCCCGCGAAGGCATACGGAACATTGGTGACGATCTTGCCCGCCAGTTGCCCGGTCCCGATATCCACCACGAAGAGGGTAAGGTTCTGGTCGGACTTGCCATAGAAGGTGTGGGTGGTCGATTCGATCGGACCGGTGGGGCCGGAGCCAAAGACGGCGAACCACTTCCCATTCTTGGTCGCCCGGGTGTCTCCCGCAACGCCGATCCTGACCACCGCCGGCCCGGTGAGCGAGTAGCCGAGCTCCCCGCCGGCATTGAACTCCCAGAGAGGTTTGACGGCCCCGGGGTCGCTGCTCCCCGGCGGTATGGCGGGGTTGGTGACATCGAGAGCGAAGTAGGAGGAGTAGCCGATCCCGGAGACCGGGGTCTTGACGCAGGTGCCGGTGGCGACGTTGTCGGTGCAGGTGGCGGTCTGGTCACGCGAAGCGCCCCCAAGCCCCATACCGCCGATGAGGACGGTCCGCCAGCTCGTCTTGTCCATGTCCAGGTTCCCCGAGCCATCCAGGGTGGTCATCTTCTGGCACTGCTCGTAGTTGGTCGAGCTGCAGGTCGAACTGCTGGTGCTGGATACACCGATGCTCGCGTCGAAGAGGCTTACCGTGTTGTCGACGTAGTAAATATGGATGTAGTTGGGATCACCCAGGTACCTCAGGTACGGCAGGGCGTTCATCGGGATGTAGGCCCACTCCTCACGGCCGAGGTCGCTCCCGAGGCTGCCGCCGGAGGGGTAGGTCGCCAGCGACCCGTTGTACAGCATCCGCGCCTTCTTGTCGTTGTCGATCGCACCGGTCGCGGTGAACTGGTTGGAGACGTCGAGTACCCCCAGCCGGAAGGCGTGGAGCATCCCGTCGTTGCCCCCCACGAAGACCATCCCGCGGTTGAGATAGTTCTGGGACCCGGTAAATAGCGCGTACGATGAGTCGTTGAACCCCTGGGGCCAGGAGGCGGCGTAGGTGTTGAGCGCGAGGTTGGAGTCGAGTTTCGGGGTGGAGCTCACGATGTCCCCGAGCTTCCATTCACGCTTGCACCCTTCCGCATCGGTCCAGAGGCAACCGGGGATGGTCACTTTGCGGCTGCGGTAGTTGGTCTGGTCGATACCGGAGATGTAGTCCACGAGGGTGTTGGCGTCCCCCTGCGACGACACCTGCAGATACTTTTGGACGGTGGCGTCGTTGGTGAAGGTGCCGCCGCTGATGAACCTGGAGAATGCCTTGCCGTTGACCGAATCGACTCCGCTGCCTACCACGACGCCATCGGTGTTTGCCGTGCCGATCAAGGTAAAGATCTGGCGGGGGTCCGTGGTCAGGTTCCGGTCCCACAGCTTGCGTCCGGCTTTCCAGAGGCTGTTCAGGGTGTCGAGCGATGCGTTGCTCGACTGGGTCAGGAGGCTTGAGCCGTTGCCGAGGACGTCTTGCAGCAGCGTTACCGTCGCCTGGTTCTGGGTGTACCCGAAGTTCACCACGTAGTCCTGGGTGAGCGAGAGCTTGTAGTCTTGGTTGGTGTCTTCCCTGACCGTACTGTTCCCCAGGTACGGGTCCACGTAGAACCAGAGGTTCTGCAACTCGCCGATCCA
Source organism: Geomonas sp. Red276 (assembly GCF_054784495.1). Lineage (NCBI taxonomy): Bacteria > Pseudomonadati > Thermodesulfobacteriota > Desulfuromonadia > Geobacterales > Geobacteraceae > Geomonas > Geomonas sp. Red276. The sequence goes on along the minus strand of NZ_BLXW01000013.1, from coordinate 54,234 downwards.
GGAGGCCACGTCCTGCTGTTCCTGATTGTTACTGTCTTTCCAGGTATAGATCTTCTTCGGGAAGAACACCGCCTGCAAGAGGTTCGCCCCGCTACCCTGGCTGTTGTTGAGGATGGAGGCCGCGGTACCGGAGGCCGACGAGGTCGCGATCTTCTTGAAGGCGTCGCGCATGTTGGAGACCATCGACGGATAATCAGACGCCCAGTACATCGGGATCTTTCCGCCGCTGCCATAGTTGGCCGTGTTCAACATCAGGTTTTTCGGATCGCAGGCGCTGGTCGAGGTCGAGTCGGGCCCGCTGTAGGTGACGTAGGTGGTGACGTACTCGTTGTTGATGCTGTGGTCGGCAGCCTTGGTGAGATCCCAGATGTTGCGGTTGTAGGCCATGGAGGCCAGGGCGGCCACGTTGGTGCTCCCCTTGAAGTTGGAACAGAAGCTCGCGTACCTCGAGCCGGTCGGGTTGAGCGTACTGTTGGTGGCCAGGGTGTTCACGTGTGCGTTCTGGTCGGCGGTGGAAGCACCGTCAGTGATGATCAGGACGTTGTTGAGGTAGCAGCTCGCGGACGGCGGCTGCCTGGTGGCGTCGAAGTCGTTGGTCTGGAGCCGGGTCGGCTTGGTGTCGGCCAGCGAGGTGTTGGTGCTGTTGATCAGGTAGGCGAGCCCCTCGTAGAAGGTCTCCGCAAACGGAGTCCAGGAAGTCCCCTGGAGGTTGTCGATCACGTTGATAAGACCGGTGGAATGGTCGCCTATCGGGTCGCCGATGTAGCCCCCTGCGGGGATCTTCCCGCCGTCGGTCTTCACGATCACGTTGCAGGAGTTGGAGGCGCAGTCCGAGTTGATGTAGCAGGCCTTGCCGGTGTCGGAGCAGACCTTGGTGCAGGGGATGGGACTCGAGGTGTTGGTGACCCCGTCGTTACACTCGCTTCCGGCCCCGTCGTAGTTGAACGCGAGTACACCGAAGCCGATGTAGTTCTGGAACTCCTGGATGAGGCCGGTGGGCGCCTGCTGCTGGTAAGCCTTGGCGAGATAATCGGCGACCGCCGGGCCAAGGGCGTCGACGCCGGCATCGATGACGAAGGAGGGAAGATAGTTGGAGCCGGTGGTCGAGGTGGTCCCGCTCGGGTCGACAACCTGCTGGCTCTGCATCTGTCCGCAGAAGTCAGCCATCTGGTTGGCCTCGCAGGTGGCATCCCAGTTCCTTGACTTGGAGCAGTCGGTCACCCCGGGGTTGCAGCAGAATCCGAGGTAACCGGTATCCCTGCCGTTGATGAGCGGATGTTTGATGACCGAGGAGCAGATGGCATCCCCTCCCTGGTCGTTGACAATCAGCGTGGAGGCGATGGAGGGGTTGGAGCCGTAGTTGGTGGTCCAGTCGCTATTGCAGTCCATCTCGAGGGAGTTCATGTTGCCGTTACCGGACCCCTTGATACAGACATGCAGGGCATGGATGACCGAGTTGGCCTTGAGGTTGGTCCCACCCACCGGAGCGGCAAGACAGGTGTCAACCGAGCTCGAGTTGGTGAAGGCCGACGTGCAGGCGGTGATGTTGTAAGCGCCGTCGTAGATATCGATCCGGCTGGTTCCGTTTTGCACGACCGGGTTGACGTAGTCGGGATCGGAGGCGTTGGGGCCGCGGACAACGAAGGTGATGTTGGCCACCGACTCGAGAGTGTTTTGCCCCTGGGTGCTGGAGAGGACCTTCACGAAGCGCTTGCCCATGCAGCCGCGCGATTCCGCCACCAGGCTGTTGGAGGGGACGTCGAACTTGCCCCCGGTGAGGATCATCTTCTGGAGGTCGAACTTGGAGGTTACCAGGTAGTTGACGAAATTACCCCGGGCGATGAATCCGTTGACCACTGTCCCGTCGCCAAGGGTGACCGAGGCGATGGTCCTGGTCCCGCCCTGGCTGACCGGAGTGGCCCCTGCCCCGCCGGACATCTGTACGCAGAAGAAGGGGGTCCTGAACGTGCAGCTCGACGGCATGGTATCGCCGGCAGGAATGGCCTCGAACCGGCCGCTGGCCGTGTTGTAGCTGTAGTAGGTGTCCTTGGAGAAATATCCGTAATAGGTCACCGTGTCGTTGTAGGCGTTGTTGTCGTAGCACTGCCCGGTCGAGTCGTACTGGAGATCGTACTGGCTGGCGGAGTTGTCGATCATCAGCAGCAGGTTGGGGAGCACCGGCGACTGGACGAAGGGGGGAATGATCGAGTAGTTGCTGAGCTGGAAAACCTCCTGGGTGAAGGTAACCGTCACCGACGCATTCGACGTCACGTTGGAGAACGTATAGCTGCTTATCACCCCCTGGGACTGCGCGCCGTTGCTTCCGACGGTGACCGAGACGTCGCTTATGGAAGCGGGAGCGGTCGGAGTGAAGGTGAAGGTCGGGCTGCTGTTGCCGCAAACCACCTGTGCGGTCGGCGGAGTGACCGTGCCGGTGGCCGTGGTCCCGGTAGCGCTGACGATCTGGGACGAGATCGTGTAGAACGGGGTGAAGGTGGCCATCGCCGTCACGTTCGCGCGGATCGGAGGACTGGTGAAGGTGTAGCTCGTGAACTGCGGAGTGGATATTTCGGCCACCCCGCCGAAGTCGAGCCCGTTGACCACGAAGCCTGAGTTGGGTGAAACGGTGAAGGAGACCGGCTTTCCGTTGACCACGTTGATCACCTGCTGGGTCACCCCGGGAGCGGAGGTGCCGATGAACCCGCCCCCCGAACTCTGGTTGCACCCGCTCGTGGAGGTATTGACGGTTACTTGATAGACGGTGTCGTAGGTGACCGAAAGGGTGTGCCCGGTGGTCCCGACATTGGGAACCGTGTAGGTGCAGGCGTTGGTGTTGGAGTTACCGCTGACGGTGAAGTCGCCGTTGGGGCAGGCCACGCTTCCGGTGACAACATTGCCGTCGAATGAAACCGAACTGATCCCCTTTCCGGAGGGTGGGATGAAATAGAAGGTCTGTGAGGTGTTAAACCCGGCGTTGAAGCTGGTCGACACGATACTCTGGCCGTTGTAGGCGCCTACGGTGATGTCGCCCCCCCCCACCGTGGAGCCGACGATCCGCACGCTGTTAGCCGGTATGAAGCTGACCACCAAGGTCTGGTTGCTGCTCCCCATCGGGAATTGGTAGGAAACACCTGTGCAGGAATACCCACCAGGGTTGAGGGGAGTGTAGCTTGTGGAGGGATTGACCCCCAGCCACTGGACCGTATAGCCGGAAGCCGGGGTGACGGCGTAGGAGGCGGTGGTATTCTGCCCCCAGGTATTCGAGCCGTTGCAGCTGGTCACCGTCCCCCCCGTGGGGGTGAACACGCCGTTGGTCCATATCCTGGGGGTGACGGTCAGCGCGGAGGCGAAGTAGGCGGTCAGCGACTGGGCGCTCGTCCCCACGCTGAAGGTGTACGGACTGGCGCAGGTGTAGCCGCCTGCTGACGGGTTCAGCATCGAGGTGTACGGGCCGCCGGTCGGACCTGCCGAGACGGTGGTGAGCGCATAGCCGCTGGCGGGGGTGATGGCATATTGGGCGGTGGCGTTATCCGGCCAGGTGTCGCTGCTGCTTCCGGCCGGGCAGGCGGAAATGGTCCCCCCGCCGGAACCGGCTGGGTTATCGGCGACGCCGTTGGTGTAGGTGGTCTGGGTGACCGTGGTACCATGTCCCCAGTTCACCGTCAGCGTCTGGTTCGCGGAGTTCATCGGGAAGGTGATCGCCCCGCAGGCGGCCCCGGTCGACGAGCTGTTGTTGGTCGTAAACGTACCGGGGGAAAGGGAGACGGAGGAAAGCACCTGCCCGTTGGGAGGGGTGATGGTGTAGGAGGCGATCCCGCTGTCCGGCCAGGTGTTCGTGCACCCAGAGCCGCAGCAGGTGACGGTGCCGGTCCCGCCGACCTGGTTGATGGTAACCGTGTTGGTACCGTGGGAGTATAAGGCTGTCACCGTACAGGCCCCGGTAATTTTCCCGGTCGTGTAAGTGTAGTTGCCGCTGGTCGGTCCGGAGGTGGTGCCGGCGTCGCACCCGCCGGCGGTCCCGGTAAAGGTTACCGTGTAACCGGACACCACCGGGGAGGTGAACGAAACGGTCGAGTTGTAGGCCACGTTGGTCTTAGTCGCCGAGATGCTCGCTCCGGTGGGAGCCCCGGCCCCGAGGGCGGAGCTGACCGTGAAGGTCTGCACCCCGAGGTTGGCGGTCACCGTGCAGTTCTGGGTCGGCGTAACGCTGTAGGCCCCGCCCGTGGGGCCGGTCAGCCCGCAGCCGGTACTCTGGGTAACAGAGTTCACCTGGCACCCGGTGGAAGGGGTGACCGTGAAGGTGCCGCTGGTCCCGCAGGCGATGGAGGAGAAGGAGGCCGGGGTATTGTTGAAGGTCGCGGAGCAGCCGCTGGTCCCCGCGGAGGTGTTCTCAGTGACCGCGTAGTGGTTCTGGGAAAAGTTGGCCTGAACGGTGTGGTCGGAGGTGGGGTTGGCGACCGTGACCGAGTTACCGCTGACCGTGTAGTTGCCGCCGGTGGTCAGGACGTTGCCCCCTTCGGTGAAGTTGTTGAAGGTGTAGCAGGCATTTGTGGTCGAGGCGGTGAAGGTCTGGGAGCCGGTAGTTGGAATCTGCACCGACGTCGGGCTGACGGAGCTCCCCGACGAACCGTCCGTCTGGGCGGAGATGGTATAGACCCTGACGTAGGTCGCGGTGACGGTACAGGTGCCGGTGATGTTGCCGGTAGTGTAGGTGTTGGAGGCGAAGGTGCCGCTTCCACAGCCGTACGACCCCGAGAAGGAAACAATGTAATTGGTGATCGGGTTGACGGTAAAGGTGGTGGTCGTGTTGTAGTTGATGGTCTTGGAGGTGGGAGAGATTCCCGCCCCGGACGGCGCCCCCGATGCCACAACGGCATTGACCGTCACGGTGGTGGGCTTGATGTAGGCGACGACGGTGTTGTCGGTGACCGAAGCCGTGTAGGCATCGGTATAGGAGGAAGAACCGTCGCTGTTGTTGGTGATTTTCGTACTGTTGAACATGGAGGTCCCGTTCAACTTTATGTCGTAAATTGCGTACCCCTTGGCAATGACCACGTTGACGGACGCGGTGTGATTACCCGAGTAGCTGGCGGTACCAGCGATCTGGCTTGAACCGTAATCGCTTCCGGGATCTATGGAATAGGTAAAGTTGTAGGTTGTCGCCTCAGCCGGTGCGGTTCCAAGAATGCCCAGGGCAACCGCCACCAGAACCATCGTTACCAGCAACCTTATCGTATTCTTCATATCAGTCCTCGCCTTGACTTCAGCAATCCAACCCACTCGTGAAAGCTACAGGGAAATTAGTTTCTTCAACTCTACCGCGCTCTTTACCCCGGTCAGCACCCGCCCGTCGGGGAGCACCATGGTCGGGGTCCCGCTTACGCCGAGCTTCTCGCCCAATTCAAGCGAAGCGTCCACCGGAGCGCTCGGATCGTTCGCCCCGGGGGCCGGGATCGCTTCGCCGGCAAAAGCCTTGTCGAGCAGCTTCGGGGAGTTCTTGGCCAGGATCACCCGCGCCTTGTCGTACGCCTTCGGGTGCATCTTGAGCGGGAACATCTTTACGTAGATGGCGAGGTCCGGCTCCATCCCGACCAGCTTGACCAATTCCCAGTGCAACTGCTTGCAGTAGGGGCAATCTGGGTCGGTGAAGACGAACATCTTTTTCGCACCTGCCGGGTTGCCGAGGACGATGGAATCTTCCTTGGGAAGCGACGAGACATCGACCTTGGTCGGGCTCAAGGGGGGCCGCCTGACCTGCGCCCCCACGAGCGATCTCGTGGTGAGATCGAAAACCGGTCCCGGCATCAGGTGCTTCTTCGCGTGATCGAGGTAGGCCACCGAGCGCTCTCCACCCTTTTCCAGGATGAGCTCCCACATGCCGGAGACCGGAGCATCGTGAACTTCCTTGACGCTCACGCCAAGCCCGGACAGAAGAGTATTCGCCTCGCTCACTGCGAGGGTCTCGGCTCCCGCCAGGGTGACCGAAGCTGAAAACAGCAAAAGAGCCATCAGGCCCACCAGATACTTCAACACTGCCTCCTCAGGCGCCGCCGGCGCCTTGTGTACGAATCAAACTCCCCATCCCATCCTCACCCAGTTCCTCCCTTGAAGGGGAGGGGAGTTGGCAACAGGGGGTCGACTTACTGCAACAGGGCCTTGATGCTCTTGGCGTCCAAAACGCCGGGCTTCACGCGACCGTCGGCGAATACCAGGGTCGGGGTGGCGAAGATGCCAACCGATTCGGCATAGCGGATGTTCTCATCCACCGCGGCCTTTCCCTCATGGGCGCCGGGGGTGGGCAGGCTCTTGCCGGCATAGGACAGCTCGAGGAGCTTCAGGGATCTCTTCGCGATAATCAGCCTCGCCTTGTCGTAGGCGTGCGGATGGATCTTGAGCGGGAGGAGCTTGATATAGATGGTGAGGTCCGGCTCTATCGTCACCAGCTTCTTGAGCTCCTCGTGCATCTTGGAGCAGAAGGGGCACTCGGGATCGGTGAAGACGAAGAGCTTCTTGGACCCTTTGGGATTTCCCAGGATGACGGTATGGTCGGTAGTCAGCGTGGAGGGATCGAGGTGCTCCGCCGGTTTCTTGGCCGGGGGAGCTCCGCTGACGAGCTGGCGGGCTGCGATGTCATAGATCTGCCCGCCAATCAGGTATTTCTTGGAGTAGTCGAGGTAGGCAACGCCGGTGGTACCGTCCTTCTCCAGGGTCAGTTCATAGAGACCCCTTACGGCGGAAGGCTTGACTTCCTTGACCGTGGCGATCCCCTTCATGACCCCTTTGGCCTCGTCGAGGGTAATGGAATGGCAGGATGCGCAATCTCCACTGCATCCTTGCGACATGGCAAAGGACGGGGAAGCGAGGGCGACAAGAGCGAGGGCGGCTAAAATGACGAGACGAAACCGAAACAACATGTGATGCGTTCTCCTTACGGCATAAAGGTGCCGTTTTTCGGGCTGTCAGTTTGGCAGCAACTTCTATGCCACCTAAAACTCCGAGTTTTATCGAGGGGTAATGATCGTAGAAACAGATAGTTGTGGCAAAAGGGTACCACAGCGGGAGGAAATATTACTATGAAATCTTTTCACAACAGGTGACGCGTTACGCAAAAAGTGGTGACCTACCCCATGCCGTACTCTTTAAGCTTGTACAGCAACGCGCGGTGGCTGATTTCCAAAAGCCTCGCCGCGTGGGTGCGGTTACCTCCCGTCTGCTCCAAGGCCTTCGCAATGAGATCCCGCTCCAGTGCCTCGGCACCTTTCTTGATGGAGAGAGAACTCACGTAGTCGGTGGTCCGCCGCCCCATGCCGGCCGAGCGGCGGACGCTTTCGGGGAGACAGGAAAGACCCAGCTCCTTTGACTCGCAAAGCACGAGGCCGCGTTCGATGCAGTTCTCGAGCTCCCGCACGTTACCCGGCCACTGGTACCGCTTCAGCGCCTGGAGCGCCTCATCGGAGGGACGGACGCCGGGCCGGTTCATGGCGGTACCGTACTTGTTGAGGAAATGCTCGACCAGCAGCTCCACGTCCTCGATCCGCTCCCTCAGGGGAGGGATGGAGATGGTGAAGACGTTCAGCCTGAAAAAGAGGTCCTCGCGGAAGCGCCCCTCGGCGACCTCATCGGCCATGTTCCGCGACGTGGCCGAGACCACCCGCACGTTCACCCGCTGAGAGGTCGAGGCGCCCACCCGCCGGATCTCCTCCTCCTGGAGGACGCGCAGGAGTTTGACCTGCAAAGGAAGCGGCATCTCGGCGATCTCGTCCAAGAAGAGGGTTCCGCCGTCGGCCTGCTCGAAGAGTCCGGACTGGTCATGGGAGGCGTCGGTGAAGGCGCCCTTCACGTGGCCGAAGAGTTCACTTTCCAAAAGAGCGGCGGGAATGGCGCCGCAGTTGACCGCGACGAAGGGCCCGTCGCAGCGGGCGCCATGATAGTGCAGGGCACGCGCCACCAGTTCCTTCCCGGTGCCGGACTCCCCCTCGATGAGGACGGTGGTCTTGTGGCTGGCCAGCTTTTGAATCAGTTGGAAGACCTCGGCCATCTCGTCGTTACGGCTGATCAAGCCGTTGAAGCCCTTCCCTGCCTCCACCTGCTCACGCAGGCGCCGGTTCTCCGCCTTCAGGCGCTCGCGCTCTTCGGCCTTCTTCAAAACCAGAGAGATCTCGTCGCTGTTGAACGGTTTGGAGATGTAATCGTAGGCGCCGAGCTTCATGCATTCGATGGCGTCGTCGATTGAGCCGTAGGCGGACATCATGATGATCGTGGTTCCGGCGAGGTCCGCCTCAGCGCAGGAGGTGAGAAAGCGTCGGCCGTCCATGACCGGCATCTTGATATCGCAGAGGGTGAAATCGTACGCGGTCTCCCGCAGCCTCTCGAGGGCGTCGGCCCCGTTGGCGGCAGTATCGACCAGGTAACCCTGCTTCTTCAGCATCACCTGAAGCATATGGCGAAGGTTCTCCTCGTCATCCACGACGAGTATTCTCTTCTTATCAGGCATTTCTTGTACTCCGATGATAATGAACCCAAACAATGGAAGACGGATGACGCGGATAAAGGCGGATCAGGCAAAAACACTTAAGGTTAAAGACATTGTCTCTTAAAAGATTTATCCGCGTAAATCCGCTCAATCAGATTTGATCCGCGTTCTAGTTTTTATGTCTCTGAAAAGATTTATCCGTGTTCCATTGGTTCACCGGTATCCTCAAAACGAAGCTGCTCCCTTTGCCGAGCTCGCTATGCACGGTGATCCTCCCACCGCACGACTCGGCGATGCGGGCGGCAATGGCCAACCCGAGCCCGGTCCCCTTCCCCGGTTCCTTGGTGGTGAAGAAGGGATCGAATACCAGCGGCAAATGCTCCGGCGGCATCCCCACTCCGGTGTCACGCACCTCCATGAGGACTTCGTCCCCCTCGTTACGACCAACCAGCGAAAGCGTCCCCCCCTGCGGCATGGCGTCTCTCGCGTTCATGATCAGGTTGATGAGCAGTTGCTCCAACTGGTGGCGATCGGCCCGGATGGCAGGGAGTGCCGCTCCCGCCTCGACGTTCACCTCGAGCTGCTTGAGCACCCCCTGGTTTTCCAACAGCTCGACGATGTTCTCAAAAAGCGGCCGGACCTCAACCTCTTCGTGCACGGCCGGGCGCGGCCGCGAGAAATCGAGAAGGCCTCGCACGATGCGGTCGATCCTCCTGGCCTCCTCCCCTATCCGCCTCAGGTAATCCGACTTCTCCTCATCGCCTGAGAGCTCCTCCGCCAAGATGTCGGTGTATCCCATCACAGCGGCAAGGGGAGTCCCGATTTCGTGGGCCATCCCCGCTGCCAATAGGCCGACCGAGGCCATCTTTTCGGAGCGAATCGTTTCGTTGCGGGCCTCCAGCAGTTCCGCGTTGGCCCGGTTGAGGGAGGTGACCTTTTCCTCGACCTCCTCCTGCTTTTCCCTCAGGGCCATGACCATCAGGTTGAAGGAACTGGAGAGTTCGGCCACCTCGGAGCTCCCGGGGACATTGACCGTTCCCTGGAGGTCCCCGGCGGCGATCCGGCCGGTAGCGGAAAGCAGCCTGCGGATGGGGACCACCACGCTGCGTGATAAGAGGTAGCTGCCGAACAGCAGCAACAACAGGAAGTCGAGCGCGAAATAGGTCAGGAGCAGTTGGCGCTGCTCCTTCAACCGCTGCTGTTCGGTCGCCAGGGAAAAGGTAAGCCGGCCGGCCCCGACGATCTTTCCTCCGTCGATGATCGCCGCATAGCAGCGGCCGTAGCGCCCGTCCCGGGAGACCTGGAAGCCGGGGCGCCCGCCCTGGAGGACACTGTAAAGCTGCGGATCCCCGCCGCGCTTATCCTTGATGGAGAGCACCGTCTCTCCGTTGTCGCGCACGACCAGCAGCCCGTCGTACCCTTTCCACTTGGTGAGCTGGGCCAGGTAGCGGTCCGCCGCCGAACCGGGAGGAGGGGCCGTCAACGGGCGGGGGAGAAGATCGCCTACCGAGGCGAGCAGGGACTTACCCTCCTCCCCTTTCATGAGGTAAAGGTCGTTCTCCGCGGTCTTGAACGAGATAAGGGAGAGAAGTATCCAGGTGAGCACCAAAAGGGCACTCAAAGAGGCAAGGATGTGAAACGTGAGGGTAAAGCGAAAAGGTTTCATTGAGCCCGTTGTGCCGGTGCCTGGTCAGCACCGGAGACGATCCATCGGCAGACTAGCTGCCTATGTGCAGGTACCAGTAGATGATCCTTTTCCCAAAGAAGACGAAAATGAGCGACGCCCCGGCCAGGAACGGGCCGAAGGGTATGGCCAGATTGGAATCCTTCTTCTGGGCCAGCATTACGCTGATGCCGATGACCGAACCGAGAAGGGAGGCCACGAAGATGATGAAGAGTACCCCCTGCCAGCCGAAGAAGGCGCCCATCATGGCCAGCAACTTGATGTCCCCTCCCCCCATGCCATCCTTTTTGGTGATCAGCTGGTAGCCAAAGGCGATGAGCAGCAGGCTCCCTCCCCCGGCCAGGATGCCGATCAGCGAGTTGAGCCAGCCAAACCCCGGGAAGAGGAAAGAGATGCCGAATCCGGCGACGATGCCGGGAAGGGTAATGATGTCGGGAAGGATCTGGTGCTCGAGGTCTATGAAGGTCAGCACCACCATCGTGCAGGTATATACGAAGAAAATGGCGAAGATCAGCCCCAGCCCGAACTTCCAGAAAAGAGCCACCGTCAAAAGGCCGTTCAGCAACTCGACGATCGGGTACTGGAGCGAGATATGCTCCCCGCATCCGCGGCAGCGCCCCCTCAAGAGGAGATAACTCACGATGGGAACGTTATCGTACCAGCGGATCTGGTAGTCGCAGTTGGGGCAGTGGGAGGGGGGAAAAACCACCGACTCGTGGTTGGGAAGACGATAGATGCAAACGTTGAGAAAGGATCCAACCACCGCGCCGAGGACAAACGCAATAGTGGCACCGACGGCAAACTGCGAGCTGGCTAACAGGGCAAGGGGAAGTTGCAAAGAAGACCTCTTGGCATTCAAATGAGAAAACTCGCGTAGTATGACAGAAAGAGCTGTCGGTTTCAAAGAAAATGCTTGTCGTTCCGCGGGAGAGGACTCATCGTCCTACGGACGGGATACCTGGTCTTGGGCAGGAGATGCTCGGCCGCGGCAAAGGCATCCTCGGTCCTGCGAAGAGGATGTCTGGACCTGCGAACGGCATCGTTAAGCCTGCGGTCGGAATGGTTCCGCCTGCCAACAGGATGGTTGGTCCTGCGAAAGCGATGGTTGGTCCTGCGAAAGCGATGGTTGGTCCTGCGAAAGCGATGGTTGGTCCTACGAAGGGGATGGTTGGTCCTACGAAGGGCTTCTTGGGGCTTGCGAAGTAGACGCTTCGGTCATTCAAAGGCGTGCTCGGTCCCGTGAAAGGGATCGTTGGTCGTCCGAAGACGACATTTTCGTGCGGGCAAGGGGATCTTTGGTACTTTGAGGTGGGCACTTAGTCCTGCGATGGGGGCGGTGGCCTCCACCAATGGCAATCTCAGGTTTGCCGATTGCGATGGTGAAGGTGAAGATGGTCGACATTTCGGTGAGGGGCAAAGCAGGTGAGACGCTAGGTACCTTTCACAAGACCAACTATGGCCTTCATAAGACTAGCCATCGCCTTCACAAGACTGACCATCGCCTTCGCAAGACTGCCCATCGCTTTCGCAGGACTGACCATCGCCTTCGCAAGACTGCCCATCGCTTTCGCAGGACTAACCGTCGCCTTCGCAAGACCAAATACGCAACAGCGTGGTCTTGCCGCTCGTTCGGTAGGGGGGCGCCCTGTGCATGCGCGGTCTTTGCACCGTCATCACCGGCTGGTCAAGGGGATTGATGGAACCACCGATACGGTGGGCACCGAGTGCCCACCGCACGGTAGAGTTGCGGCGTTACTTGAGGCGCTGGATCTTGACCAGGTTCTCTTCGAGGAGCTTCTTCTTGTTGGCGAACTCGGTGACCTTCTCGCGCTCCTTCTCGACCACGTCGGCGGGGGCGCGCTCCACGAAGCTCGGGTTCTCGAGCTTCTTCGAGAGGAACTCGATGTCCTTCTCGATCTTGGCGATCTCCTTGTTGAGACGCTTCTCCTCCTCCTCGACGTTCACCAGCCCCTTGAGCGGCACGATGATCTCCACGTCTCCGGCCACCTGCAGAGAGGCCTCGGCCGGACGCTCGACACCCTGCCCGATGGCGAGATCGGAGAGACGGGCGAGGCTCATCACGTAGACCTCGTTGCGCTTCAAGAGGGCGAGGCTCTCGGCGGACTTGCAGTCGAGCAGCGCCGCGATCTGCTTGCTCGGCGCCACCTCCATTTCGCCCCTGATGTTCCTGATCCCCTTGATGACGTCCATCACCAGCTCCATCTCGCCTGCGGCGGCGGCAAACGCTTTCCACTCTTCGCGCGGCGTCGGGTAGCTCGCGATCATCACGCTCTCCTCCTCCGAGGTCCTCGGAAGGGCCTGCCAGATCTCCTCGGTGATGAACGGCATGAACGGGTGGAGCAGACGGAGGAGGTTCTCCAGCACCATCCAAAGTACGTACTTGGCGGTGGCCTGGCGGGCGGGATCGCCCTTGTAGAGGTCGTCCTTGGCGAGCTCGATGTACCAGTCGCAGAACTCACTCCAGGTGAAGCGGTACAGCTCGTTCGCCGCCTCGTTGAAGCGGAAGTTGGTGAGCGCGTCGTCGACCGAGGCGGCCGCCTCGTTCAGCCGGAAGAGGATCCACTTGTCGGCGTTGGTGAGCTCCAGCGTGGCCGGATCGATCGCCTTCGGGTCGAACCCTTCCAGGTTCATGAGGGCGAAGCGGGAGGCGTTCCAGATCTTGTTGGCGAAGTTGCGGTAGCCGGCGATGCGCTCCTCGGCGAGCTTGATGTCGCGCCCCTGGGCGGCGAAGGCGGCCAGGGTGAAGCGGAAGGCGTCGGTGCCGTAGGCGTCGATCACGGTCAAGGGATCGATCACGTTCCCCTTGGACTTGCTCATCTTCTGCCCCTGGGCATCGCGCACCAGGGCGTGGATGTAGACGTCCTTGAAGGGGACCTCGTCCATGAAGTGAAGCCCCATCATCATCATGCGGGCCACCCAGAAGAAGAGGATGTCGAAGCCGGTGACCAGCGTGGAGGTCGGGTAGAAGGCCGAGAGCTCCGGGGTCTTCTCCGGCCATCCCATGGTCGAGAACGGCCAGAGGGCCGAGGAGAACCAGGTATCGAGGACGTCGGTCTCCTGGCGGATCTCATCGGAGCCGCACTTCGAGCAGCAGGCCGGATCCTCCTTGGCGACGGTGACGTGGCCGCAGTGGTCGCAGAACCAGGCGGGGATCCGGTGCCCCCACCAGATCTGGCGGGAGATGCACCAGTCGCGGATGTTCTCCATCCAGTCGTAGTAGGTGTTCTCCCACTGCTGCGGGACGATCTTGGTCTTTCCTTCCTTGACCGCGGCGAGCGCACGCTCGGCCAGGGGCCCCACCTTCACGTACCACTGCAGGGAGAGGTACGGCTCGACGACCGTTTTGCAACGGTAGCACCCCCCCACCGACAGCGCATGGTCCTGGATCTTCTCGAGCAGGCCGCCGGCCTCGAGGTCGGCCACCACCTGCTTGCGGGCGGCGAAACGGTCCATCCCTTCGTACTGCTTGCCGGCGGCGTTGACGACGCCGGACTCGTCGAAGACGTTGATCTTGTCGAGGTTGTGCCTCAAGCCCACCTCGAAGTCGTTGAAGTCGTGGGCCGGGGTGATCTTCACCACGCCGGTCCCGAACTCCATGTCGACGTAGTCGTCGGCCACCACCGGGATCTCGCGGTTCACGAGCGGCAGGAGCACCTTCTTCCCGATGAGGTGCTTGTAGCGGTCGTCGGCCGGGTTGACGGCCACCGCGGTGTCGCCCAGCATGGTCTCCGGACGGGTGGTGGCCACCACCACGTACTCGTCGCTCCCCACCACCGGGTAGCGGAGGTGCCAGAGGTTCCCGGCCTTATCCTCGTGCTCGACCTCGATGTCGGAAAGCGCGGTGTGGCAGCGCGGGCACCAGTTGATCAGCCGGTTGTCGCGGTAGATGAGCCCCTCGTCGTAGAGGCGGACGAAGACCTCGCGCACGGCCTTGGAAAGCCCGGCGTCCATGGTGAACCGCTCGCGATCCCAGTCGCAGGAGGCGCCGAGCCTTTTGAGCTGGCCGATGATCTGCCCGCCGGACTCCCCCTTCCACTTCCAGACCCGCTCGATGAACCCTTCGCGCCCGAGCTCGAAGCGGTCCTTCCCTTCGGCGGCCAGCTGGCGCTCCACCACGTTCTGGGTGGCGATACCGGCGTGGTCGGTCCCCGGCATCCAGAGGACGTTGTAGCCGCTCATCCGCTTCCAGCGGCAGAGGATGTCCTGCAGGGTGTTGTTCAGCGCGTGCCCCATGTGGAGGACACCGGTGATGTTCGGGGGAGGTATGACGATGCTGTAGCCCGGTTTGTCGGAAGGAACGGTGGCATGGAAGTATCCCTTCCCTTCCCACTCCTGGTACCATCTCTGTTCTACGCTCTGCGGCTCGTATACCTTTTCCAGCTCTCGTTTTGCCATTCTACGCTACCTCGTATGTAATTCACTGCAAATTGACATGGCTATTGGTGACGAGTTTTTATATCGCCGTTTAACATGCAAAAAGGGGATCGTGAAATCCCCTCTTGCGGTACGTGCGGGTGATTGATCCGGGCGGCCGGGGTGGTTATCCCTTGACGCCCGCCCTGAGTTTCTTGATCTCTTCCTTTATCAGCACCTCGGCCAGATCGGGGACCACTTCCCAGACGATCCTTTCGATGACCTCCCGGGAGATGCGGGCGATCGCGGCCTGGATATCCGCCTCGGTGATCCCGGTCACGACCGGCTGGGCCGGGGCCAGGGGAGCGGCGGGAACAGGCGCGGCAACCGGCGCTTGGGCAGCGGAGGCAGGCGGCGGCTGGACGGGCGGTGCCTCGAAGACCGGGGGCGCCTGCGGCTCCAGCGCGGCCTCCTCGAAGAAGGTGGCAGCGGAGGCAGGCTGCTCGAAGAAGGACGGGGCAGGTTCCGGCTCAACCGGGGTGACGTTCTCCTCTTCAAGGGAAAACGGCTCGTACTCAGGAAGCGGCATCGGCTCGATCACGGCCTCGGCAGCAACCTCGGGCTCGGCAGCAACTGCCACTTCGTCGAAGCCAAAGACCTCCTCGGCGGCAGGCTGGTACGGCTCTTCCACCAGTTCGAGAGCGGGTCCGGTCTCCTCGACGTCTTCGCCCTCCTCTTCGAACGTGAAGAACTCCTCGGCCTCGTACTCGACGTCCTCCTCGACCACTCCGAAGGTCTCGGCAACGGCAGGGGCGCCGGGAGCCTCCATCTCGAAAGCTCCCCACAGATCATCCTCCAGGGTCGCCTCCATGATCTCCTCAGGGGCAGCCGGTGCGGCAGGTGCGGCCGGGGCCGCCGGAGCGGCGAAGGAAGCCGGTGCCGGCTGGGCCGCGGCCGGTTGGGGAGCAGGTTGGGCAGCCGGTGCGGCGGGAGCGGCCGGGGGAGCCTGGAACACGGGCGCAAGCTGGGGAGCGGGCTCAGCCATGGTATCGAGGTCGGAGAGATCCCCCCAGACGTCTTCGGCGTTGGAGAAGGCCGGCTCCGGCACGGCGGCAGCTGCCGGCTGCGGCGCGGGGGCCGCAGCCCTGGTCTTGCCAAGGACCAGCAGTTCCTTGACCTTGTCGATCAGTTGCTGGGACTCGAACGGCTTGGTGATGGTGGCGTCGGCCCCACAGCTGCGGGCCTTCTCCTCGTCGAGCGGCTCGAAGGCACCGATCAAAAGCAGCAACGGCACCGAGTTGAGCTTCGGGTCGCGGCGGATTTCCGCACAGACCTCGTAGCCGTTCCTCCCGGGCATCAGGGCGTCGACCAGCATCAGGTCGGGCCGGATCTCCTTGGCCTTCTCGAGGGCGGCGTTACCGTTGTCAACCACGGTCAGCTCGAACTCCTCGTTGGCAAAGATGATCGCCACGACTTTCTGGATGGTGATGCTGTCATCGGCGAGGAGCAATCTGTTGCCCATCTAGTCCCCCTCTACTGCTAACGGTAATCTGGATGCGGGTGGGAGCGGAGCGATCCAAAGGGCCGCATGGGCACGGGGTGCCCACCCTACGGTACGGATGGATGTCCCAGCTACTATCCCCTGCCGGCTGAAAATGTCTCTGCATTGGCCGGTTTAGGGAGGAAAAAAGGTAAAAAAAACTAGCACAAAGGGCCGCCGAGTGTCAAGGTTTTTGCCCTTTCTGATTAATCACCGATCATGCAAACCGGCGAACTTCCCTCCCTGGGGTGGAAGACCGAAGATCCGGGAGGCGAGCGTGGAGAGATCACCCCGCAACTTGTTGAACTCGTGCACCTTCTTGTAGTCGAGCCGTGCGGTGAGAAAGATCACGAAGGTATCGGAGACCGGATCGATCCAGACCGAGGAGCCCGAGTAGCCGGTGTGCCCGAAGGAAACCGGCGAGAAGCCACCGCGGGGGGCGGAGTACGGCGAGGAGATGTCCCACCCGAGACCGCGGACCACGTCCCCTCCCCGGGCGAAGTAGGGAGCGGTCATCTGCTCCACCGTCCTTCGTGCCAGCACGGTCTTGCCATCCAGCGTTCCGCCGTAGAGCATCATCTGGCAGAACCTGGCCAGATCGAAGGCGGTGGAGAAGAGCCCGGCATGGCCGGCCACGCCGCCCAGCTGACGGCACAGGTGATCCTGGGCGTCTCCCTGCATGAGCCGGTCGTCGTAGATGGTGGCGGAGCAGCGCTCACGGTTTTTGGGATTGAAGGCCGTGTCGTTCATCCCCAGCGGCTGGTAGAAGGCCTCCCGCGTGTAGACGTCGAGCGTCTCACCGGTGACCCGCCGGACCAGCTCGGCCAGCAGGATGAAGTTCAGGTCGGCATACTTGAAGCGGTAGCCGACGTCACCCTTGAGGCGCTGGTTGGCGGCACCATCGATGGCGCTTTTCAGGGCATTTTCGTTGGCGAGGGGGAGGTCGTCGAGACCCGAGGTGTGGGTGAGGAGGTTGAAGATGAGGATGGCATCCTTGCCGTGGTGGGCCAGTTCCGGGAACCACTTGACCACCGGATCCAGCAGGGATAGTCGTCCTTCCTCCGCGAGCTTGAGGACCGCCGGGGTGGTGGCGATCACCTTGGTGAGGGAGGCCAGGTCGAAGACCGTGTCGGCGGTCATCGGCCGCGCCTGGGGAAGCGGCGATACCCGGCCGTAGGCCCCTTCGAAGAGGACCCGGTCGTGGCTGCCGATCAGCACCACGCCGCCGGCGATCAGGTTCCTGGAGATGGCATCCTGGACGAGGGCGTCGATGCGGGCCGACGGTTGGGCCGCCGAGGCGTTGGAGGCAAGGAGCAGTACCGTCCAAAGGATCAGTGCTGTCAGGAGGAGGACCACCCGCAGTGGTCTGAACGATCGCATAATCTCGTTGGGTTCTCCGCTAGTTCATTTTGAAGCTGACCGACTTGATCACGTTTCCTTCGCTGTCCTGGGCCTCGCAGCGCCACTGCCCCGACTCGCCCTTCTCGACGCTGATCCTGCTGTAGGTGCGCCAGTGCGAGCCTTTGACCGGCATCTCGTCCTCGCTCACCGACTCGTCGTCCCGGTACCAGACATGCTTGATGGTGGTATCGGTCCCCTTGGGGGCGACGATGCGGGTGAAGCAGTAGAGCGCCTTCACCGAGGAGGAGGAGATCCGCCAGACGGAGTCGATGGGGTTTCCCCTGACGATCTTGGTGGTCACCGTCATCTCGGTGATCTTGAGGTCGCTCGCCTCCGACGGGGCCCAAAAGGAGAGGGAAAACAGCAAGGCCGCAGCCACGGTGCCCAAAAACCTGTTGAGAGTCATTATGCCTCCGCGGGAAAAACGCTATTGAATATCAGGTCCGGTAATCCGCGTTGATGCGGACGTAGTCGTAGGAGAGATCGCTGGTATAGACCACCGCCTCCCCGCTCCCCAGCCGCAGATCGATGGTGACGTTGAATTCCTTCTGCTTCAATACTTCGCTGCCGGCCGCCTCGGCGTCGCCGCCGCTAAAGACCCCGTTGGCGACCATGACCACGTCGTCGAAGAGGATCCCGACCCGGTTGGGATCGACCTCCACGCCGGAGTAGCCGACCGCCGCGATGATCCTCCCCCAGTTGGCGTCCTGCCCGAAGAAGGCGGTCTTGACCAGCAGCGAGTTGGCCACCGACTTGGCGGCCTTCTTGGCCTCGGCCTGGCTCTTGGCCCCCTTGACCCTGATCTGGACGAACTTGGTCGCCCCCTCCCCGTCCTTGACGATCTGCTTGGCCAGGGAGAGGAGGATCTCGTCAAGGAGCGCCTTGAAGGCGGCCGCTTCGGGGGTTCCCGCCTTGATGACCGGGTTGCCGGCGGCGCCGTTGGCCATGATGAGCGCGGTATCGTTGGTGGAGGTGTCGCCGTCGACGGTGATGGCGTTGAAGGAGCCGTCCACCGCGCCGACGAAGGCCTCACGCAGGAAGGCGGGATCGACGGCGGCGTCGGTGACCAGGAAGGAGAGCATGGTGGCCATGTTGGGCTCGATCATGCCGGCCCCCTTGGCCACCCCCTGCAGCTCGTAGGAAACGCCACCGGCCTCCCCGCTCCTTCTCTCGAGTTTCGGGAAGGTGTCGGTGGTCATGATGGCCTCGG
Source organism: Geomonas sp. Red276 (assembly GCF_054784495.1). Lineage (NCBI taxonomy): Bacteria > Pseudomonadati > Thermodesulfobacteriota > Desulfuromonadia > Geobacterales > Geobacteraceae > Geomonas > Geomonas sp. Red276. The sequence goes on along the minus strand of NZ_BLXW01000013.1, from coordinate 35,552 downwards.
AGACCTGCTCGAGGGTCCCCATGGAGAGCCCGTCCACCAGGGGCTGGATCCCTTTCTTGAAGCGATCCATGGGGAGCGGCTGCCCGATGACGCCGGTGGAGGCGATGAGGAGCTCCTCGTCGGAGATACCGAGCGCCTCGGAGGTCCTGCGGCCGCAGGAAAGCGCGTCGGCCATCCCCTGCTCGCCGGTACAGGCGTTGGCGTTGCCGCTGTTGACCAGCAGGGCCCGGCAGCTGCCGCTTTTCACCCGGTCGCGGGAGATGACCACCGGGGCCGCCACCACCTTGTTGGTGGTGAAGACCGCCGAGACCTGGGCCGGAAGTTCGGAGAAGATCAGGGCGAGGTCGAGCCGCCCCGGCTTCTTGATGGCCGCCTCGACGGCGGAAAACTTGAAACCTTTGAGCTTCATGTGTACCCCTTGCCTCCCCCCACGCCTCGACTCGAACCGAGCTTCCCCCCTTGTGGAAGGTAGCTCGCCGGGCAGCAACTGTTCCCCCCTTGGTAAAAGGGGGGCTAGGGGGGATTATGATTTGATCGCACCAACTCCCCCCCCCTGCCCCTTCCTCAAGGGGAGGGGGAGAGCGGATGGAGAAGACGGCTGATGCTTTTACTGGGATCGGCTCTTATCCGCCTATCCTTTAATTAATTATATAAGCTGCCGCGATTATTTCCCGCAGCACTTCTTGTACTTCTTCCCGCTGCCGCAGGGGCAGGGATCGTTTCTGCCGGCGGTCTTGGCCCCCTTGGCGGGAACCTGGAGGACGGTGCGCTCCTCGGCGAGGTTGAAGGTCCTCCGCTGCGGGACCTCGACCGGGGCGACATCCCCCTCCTCGTCCGGCACGAGATCCTCTTCGCGGGCCACCTGGACCCAGAAGATCTTCTCCACCACCTCTTCGCGAATCCTGGCCATCATGTCCATGAAGAGCTGGTAGGCCTCGCGCTTGTACTCCTGCTTGGGATCCTTCTGGCCGTAGCCCCTGAGGCCGATCCCCTCCTTCAAGTGGTCGATGCCGAGGAGGTGGTCCTTCCACTGGGCGTCGATGACCTGGAGCATGATCACCTTGATCAGGTGGTCCATAAGCTCCTCGCCGAACTCCTCCAGACGGGCGGTGAAACGGGTACGGGCCTCGTTTCTCAGGAACTCCTCGAAGTTCACCACCGTGAGACGCTCGATGGTCTCGGGGGGAAGGTCGAGCTGGTAGCCGAAGACCTTGAAGATGGTGTCCTGGACCCCGCTCCAGTCCCACTCGCGGGCGGGGACCTTGTCGATGGCGTAGACGGCGATGATGTCGCGCACCGTCTCGTCGACCATCCCCATGAAGCTCTCGCGGATCTCGTTACCGGCCAGGATCTCCTTGCGCTGGGTGTAGATCACCTCGCGCTGCTTGTTCATGACGTCGTCGTACTCGATCAGGTGCTTGCGGATCTCGAAGTTGTGGGCCTCGACCTTCTTCTGGGCGTTCTCGATGGCCTTGGTGATGAGCCCGTGGGTGATCGCCTCCCCTTCCTCGATGCCGAGCTTGTCCATGATCATGGAGACGCGCTCGGAGCCGAAGATGCGCAGGAGGTCGTCCTGCAGCGACAGGTAGAAGCGCGAGGAGCCGGGGTCACCCTGGCGGCCGGAACGGCCACGCAGCTGGTTGTCGATACGGCGGGATTCGTGGCGCTCGGTGCCGAGGATGTGGAGGCCGCCCAGCTTGATGACCTCGTCGTGCTCGGCCGCGCAGATCGGCTTGAACTTCTCCACCAGCTGGTCGAACTGTTTCTGGTACTCGGCCAGCACCAGCTCCTCCAGCACGTCGAACTCGTAGGTGTCGCGCCCCCTCACGTAGCCGGCCACCACCTTTTCCAGGGCCGGGAAGGACTGGGCGAGGGTGGCGATCAGCTCGTCCTCGGCGAGATCCTGGTCGGTCGCGGCGTCGAAGGCTTCCATGAACTCGCGCATCCGCGACTCGGGGGTGCCGCCGAACTCCTGGCGGGCCATGCCGTCGGGGTTACCGCCCAGGAGGATGTCGGTACCGCGGCCTGCCATGTTGGTGGCGATGGTGACCATCCCCTTGCGCCCCGCCTGGGCGACGATCTCCGCCTCGCGGTCGTGCTGCTTGGCGTTGAGGACGAAGTGCGGGATCCGCTCCTTCTTCAAAAGCTCGGAGAGCTGCTCGGACTTCTCGATGGAGATGGTACCGACCAGCACCGGCTGCCCCTTCTCGTGCAGCTCCTTGATCTCGGCGATGACCGCGCCGAACTTCTCGCGCTCGGTCTTGTAGATGACGTCCGGGAAGTCCGGGCGCAGAAGCGGGCGGTTGGTCGGGATGACCACGACGTCGAGCTTGTAGATCTTGTGGAACTCCTCCGCCTCGGTGTCGGCGGTACCGGTCATGCCGGAGAGCCTGTCGTACATCCTGAAGTAGTTCTGGAAGGTGATGGTGGCGAGCGTCTGGTTCTCGTTCTCGATCTTCACCCCTTCCTTCGCCTCGATGGCCTGGTGCAGGCCGTCGGACCAGCGGCGCCCCGGCATGAGGCGGCCGGTGAACTCGTCGACGATGATGACCTCGTTCTCGCGCACCACGTAATCGACGTCCCGCTTGAAGAGGGCGTGGGCGCGCAGCGCCTGCTGGGTGTGATGGAGGATCTCCATGTTGCGGGGATCGTAGAGGTTCTCGATCTTCAAGAGCTTCTCGACCTTCAGGACCCCTTCCTCGGTCAGGGTGGCCTGCTTGGATTTCTCGTCGACGGTGTAGTCGCCGGTGTAGGTCTTCCTCTTGCCGGAGAGGGTATTGGCCTCGACCTCGATCATCTCCCCCTTCTTAAGGAGCGGGATGATGCGGTCGATGATGTAGTACTTGTCGGTGGAGTCCTCGGTCGGCCCGGAGATGATGAGCGGAGTCCTCGCCTCGTCGATGAGGATGGAGTCGACCTCGTCGACGACCGCGAAGTTGAAGGGGCGCTGGACGTAGTCGGCCAGGTCGAACTTCATGTTGTCCCTGAGGTAGTCGAAGCCGAATTCGTTGTTGGTGCCGTAGGTGATGTCGGCGGCGTAGGCCTCACGGCGCTCGTCGTCGTCCAGCCCGTGCACGATGACCCCTACGGAGAGCCCCAGGAACTTGTGGATGCGCCCCATCCAGTCGGCGTCGCGGCGGGCCAGGTAATCGTTGACGGTGACCACGTGGACACCCTTGCCGCTGATGCCGTTCAGGTAGGAAGGAAGGGTGGCCACCAGTGTCTTACCTTCACCGGTCTTCATCTCGGCGATCTTGCCGGAGTGAAGGACCATGCCGCCGATCAGCTGCACGTCGAAGTGACGCATGCCGAGGACGCGCTTGCCCGCCTCGCGGCAGACGGCGAAGGCCTCGGGGAGCATGTTGTCGAGGCTCTCGCCTTTGCCGTAGCGCTCCTTGAATTCAAAAGTCTTAGCCCTGAGCTGTTCGTCGCTCAGCTTGACCATCTCGTTTTCCAGCTGATTTATGCGTTCTACGACGGGCCACATGCGCTTGAGTTCCCGCTCGTTCTTACTCCCAACAAACTTCTTGATCAGCGCTCCAAACATCTATGGGATCTCCTTGCTATCTGCATAAAGGGATGTAAAAACAGGTTACGCTACCATATTAGTGAGAAGGTCTCAACAGAAAAGGCGCCTTAGCCCCTCTCTCCCCTCCCCTGACGACCGCCTTGCAATGCGCTCCCCATCTCCCTATAATGCACCGGTTGCGGCAGTCCGGCACCTCACCGGGAGGCCCCGGCACCGGCCGGAAAAGCCGGCAGAATCGGTATACAGATACGGAGCAAGCCTTGCCTCAGACGATTCACTTCACGGAAAGCCTTCTCGACACCCACCTCCCGGTGGATGTCCGCACCCCTCTCGAGTTCGAGGAGGACCACCTTCCCGGCGCCATCAACGTTCCGCTTTTGACCAACGAGGAGCGGGTGGAGATCGGGACCATGTACAAAGAGCAGGGGCCCTACCCCGCCCGCCAGCGCGGGCTCGCCCTTACCGCCCACCGCTTCCCCGCCATGGTCGAGGAGATCGCCGGCAAAGCCGGCGGCAGACCGCTGCTCGTCTACTGCTGGCGCGGGGGGCTTCGCAGCAAGACGGTGACCTCGATCCTCGACCTGACCGGGCACGAGGCCGTGCAGCTCGTCGGGGGATACAAGGATTTTCGCGCCAGGGTATCGGAGTTCTTCGAGCCGTACACCTCCGAGCTTCCGCTGGTGGTCCTGCACGGGATGACCGGCATCGGCAAAACCACCCTGCTCACCCACTTAAAGGATAAGGGGTGCTCGGTGGTCGACCTGGAGGGGCTCGCCTGCCACCGCGGCTCGGCGTTCGGGCAGCTGGGGCTTAACCAGACCCTCAGCCAGAAGCGCTTCGAGACCCTGTTGTGGGACGCTATGCGGACCGCGCCGAAGGGGGTGCCGGTGATCCTCGAAGGGGAAAGCGAACGGATCGGGAAGGTCCGTCTCCCGGGGGACTTCTACCAGAAGATGGCCGCCGGCATCAGGGTCTGGTGCTCGGCGTCCATCGAGACCCGCGTGAAACGGCTGATCGACGAGTACGGGCGGCCGGAGTACAAGCTGGATATGGGCCAGGCCCTCGAACGGATCAGGAAGAAGCTCGGCGGCAAGCGGTGCGACGAGTTGGCGGGCAACCTGGAGCGCTGGGAGATGGAGCCGTTCATGGAAGGGCTCATCAAGGACTACTACGACAAGGTCTACTACAAAAACCGCGAGTGGGTGGCCGACTTCGATTTAAGCATGGAAGATTTCGGCCAGGCCGCCGACACCCTCTGCGGATACCTGGAAGAGCGGCTCAAGGTGTCGCCGATCTGTCGGTAACCATCTTCCCACCGCCACCTCACCCCCCCCTGTCCCCCCTTCGGAAAGGGGGGAACCACACTTCCACAGCATCCTAAATTCATTTGGCAATATCCGAGGGTAGCAACAGTAGGTCGTGTTGAGGAACGAAACGCGACATCCCCGGCAGGTGGCGAAGATGATTGTCGCGTTTCACAGTGAGGCTGTTCAACGCGACCTACCCTCTCCTTGAAGGAGAAGGAACCCTGTGCAATAGGCACTCGTTACCCCTTCCTGATCCGGTACTTCTTTATGAGTTCCAACGGCCGGTACGAGAGCTTCGCCTGCCTGAGCGATTCCACCCCGAGATCCTGTTCCCGGTTGAGATAGGTACAGCCGGTGAAGAGGAGCCTGCTGAACTCCCGGTCCAATAGCTGGTAGAGCCCCTCCATGAAGAGGTCCCCTTTTTCGAAGTGACAGACCGCGGTGGTGTCGTTCAGGCACTCGCCCAGGGCGAATCCCTTCACCACCCCTTCCACCAGGATCACCAGCCCCGACAGCCCCAACTCCTTGTACAGGGTGAGCGCCTCCGCCGCCCCGGCGGCCTCCTGGTCTGCCGACCCCGGCCCCTGCTCGCTCCGGATCCTCCGCCACTCCTCCAAAAGGGCCAGCGCCCCTTCCCGGTGCTCCTCGCCGTACATCTCGACCTGGTGGCGGTGACGGACCATGAAGTAATTCACCCGGTTTTTCTTCCGGTGGTAGGCCTTGCCGTTTAGCTGGGCCATCTCTTCCTTCACGTGGAGATAGTCGAAGTTGTCGCGGTCCGGGGTCACCTCCAGGCCGTCGAGGGAGCCCAGCCGCTCGAGGAAGGGATCGTCGGCACCGTAGAGGGTGAGCCCCTGGCCGATCAGTTCCACCGCAGAGGAGATCACGTCACCCGAGAACGGTGGGAGAAAATAGGGCCGGCGGTCATAGCCGCACCCCAAGGCGACCACCGAGTCCCGCACCATGGAGAGACGGTAGTTGTGCACCTTCCTGAAGAGGAAGAGGTTTGCGAAGGTAAGCTCCGAGATGCGGGGCTTAAGTGCGGAGAAAAGCGCGTCCAGATGCGGCTTGTCCTCGAGGGCGATCGGCCGGGACTCCGGGTAGGAGGGTATTTCCAAGATGGGCTCCATGGGTAACTAGTATAGCGGCGAAGGGGAAGTATAGCACAGGTCGTCTGGCGCATTAAGAGACAATACAAAAACCGGGAACGCGGATTGAGCGGATTGCCGCGGATACTTCAAAGTCTGTAAACTTTTAAAAAGGTTACTGCGACAGCTTTTGAGTTTAATCCGCGTTAATCCGTCCAATCCGCGTCATCCGCGTTCCCGGTTCGCCTTTGGCTTTTCCTTTTTTCGCAATTCTGCAAAAATTTCTGGCCTTTCTCTTACCGTATACGCTAATATCCGCAAAACCCTGTTTCGACTCATTCCAGGCGAGAACATGCAGAAATACATCTTCGCATTCATAAACAACCTGAAGCTCCGCTGGAAGATGGTGGTGCTGGTGCTCCCGCTGGTGATCATCCCGATTTTCATCGTCGGCGGGGTCATCGGCTACATCTCCACCAAACAGGCCTACCTCGGCATCACCCAGACCAGCAAGGACGACCTGGAGCACATGGCGGCCTACACGGTCGACCTCCTCAACTCCCACTACCAGCAGTTCCAGGTCTACAAGGAAGACAAAGAGAACAGCTTCAACAAGGACCTCGCGACCCTCACCGAGCTCGCCTACAACGTGGTCCGGACCCAGCAGCGCCAATACCTGCTGGGAAAGATCGACCTGGTCACCGCCAAACGCGAAGCCCACAACGCCCTCTCCAAGGTGAACGTCGGCAAGACCGGCTACATCTACGTGATGACCAGCAAAGGGGAGCTCAAGGTCCACGTCGCCCAGGAAGGCGCCAACGTCTTCAACAGCCGGGACGAGAAGGGGCACTACTTCATCCGGGAGATGTGCGAGAAGGCGGTCAAATCCAAGCCGGGCGAGGTCCTCTATATCGTCTATCCCTGGAAAAACGCCACCCTGGGCGACAAGAAGCTCAGGAAAAAGGTGGTCGCCTACCGCTACTTCAAGGACTGGGACTGGATCATCGCCGCCGGCGGCTACCTGGAGGAGACCTACGACGACGTCGACTTCGAGCGCCGCTCCTTTGCCGCCCTCAAGGAGAAGATCAAGAGCAAGAAGGTGGGGAAGACCGGCTACGTCTTCTGCCTGGACGGCTCCGGGAACTTCATGATCCACCCGACCGGCGAGGGAAAGAACTTCATCGATGCCACCGACTCCAGCGGCGAGCATTTCATCCGCGAGATGTGCGAGCGAAAAAGCGGCTGGATCCGCTATCCGTGGAAAAACGCCGGGGACAAGGAACCGCGGATGAAGATCGTCCGCTACGAGTACTTCAAACCGTGGAACTGGATCGTGGCGGTCGGCTCCTACGAGGACGAGTTCTACCAGGAGGCCAACGCCATCAAGGGACGCATCATGGAGAGCATGGTCGTGCTCACCATCCTGGTCAGCATCATCTCGGTGCTGCTGGTCTTCGTGGCGGCGCGGGTGATGACCGATCCCATCAGCCGGATGATGTCGGTGATCCGCAAGGTCAAGCAGGGGCGCCTGGACGAGCGGATCGCGGTGGAGAGCAACGACGAGCTCGGCGAACTGGCGGCCGCCTTCAACCGGATGACCCAGATCATCAAGCACAACAAGGAGTTGGAGGCGAACCTCGCCCAGCAGGGAAAGATGGCCTCGCTGGGGGTGCTCTCCTCCGGCGTCGCCCACGAGATCAACAACCCGCTCGGCGTCATCCTCGGCTACGCCGCCTATCTCGAAGGGAAACTCACCCCCGAGGACCCCAACTACAAGTACATCCACGAGATCAAGCGGGAGAGCAAACGCTGCAAGAAGATCGTCCAGGACCTCCTGAGTTACGCCCGCACCCCGAAACCGGTCCTCGAACAGACCGACATCAACGCCCTTTTGGGGCAGATCGTCGATTTCGCCGCCAACCACACCGACATGCACCATGTGACGGTCCAGAAGGAGTTCGATCTCTCCCTCCCCGAGGTCATGGTGGACGGCGACCAGTTGCGGCAGGTGGCCATCAACCTGATCCTCAATGCCGGCGCCGCCATGCAGAAGGGAGGAAGGCTGGTGGTTTCCACCGGGATGACCGAGGATGGATCGGTATCTCTCAAGTTCAGCGACAACGGCGCCGGTATACCGCAGGAGAATATCGAGAAGATCTTCGAACCGTTCTTTACCACCAAGGTGAAGGGTACCGGCCTGGGGCTCGCCATCACCAAGCAGATCGTGGAGCAGCATCACGGCAAGATCGGCATCGACAGCGAGCTCGGCATCGGCACCACCGTCGAGGTGCGCCTCCCGGTCAACCGGGACGAGTACGACGCACTCTAAGTAAATTCATGTTCCCTCTCCCCTTTAGGCGAGGGTATATTGGGCACCGCCTTCACCACCCTCCCCCCCCAAGGGGCTCGGGAGAAAATGTACCGATAGAGGTGTAACCCGTGACTGCGGAAAAAAGGATCATGTTGGTCGATAACGAGGAGGGGCTTTGCCGCATGATGGAGGCGGTCCTCTCCGACAACGGCTACGCGGTGACCGCCTATACCCGCTCCTTCGAGGCGGCGGAAACCTTCCAGCCCGGGCAGTGGGACCTGGTCGTCACCGATATCAAGATGCCGGGCATGGACGGCCTGGAGCTCCTCCAGAAGGTGAAACAGAAGGATCCCGCCATCCCGGTGATCATGGTGACCGCCTACGCCACCGTCGAGATGTCCATCCAGGCCCTGAGAAAGGGGGCCTACGACATGCTCACCAAGCCGTTCGAACCGGAGGAGCTCCTCTACCGGGTCAAAAACGCCCTCTCCCATACCAAACTCCTCGAGGAGAACCGGGAGCTTAGGGAGGAGCTGGTGGGACGCTTCCAGTTCGACCACATCATCGGGGCCTCCTCTTCGCTGAAAGAAGTGCTGGAGAAGGTGGAAAAGCTCGCCGTCCGCGACACCTCGGTCCTCATTACCGGCGAGTCGGGAACCGGCAAGGAGCTGATCGCCCAGGCTATCCACTACAACTCCCCGCGAAAAGACAAGAAGTTCGTCGCCATCAACTGCGGCGCCCTCCCCGCCTCGCTTTTGGAGAGCGAACTCTTCGGCTACAAGAAAGGGGCCTTCACGGGAGCCACCGAAAACCGGCGCGGCCTCTTGGAGACCGCCGACGGCGGCACCCTCTTCCTCGACGAGGCAGGGAACCTTCCCATGGAGGTGCAGAAGACCCTGCTGCGCTTCCTCCAGGAACAGGAATTCCACCGCATCGGGGACCCAAACCCGATCAAGGTGGACGTGCGGATCATATCCGCGACCAACGCCGACATGAAGGCGGGCATCAAGGCAGGCGAATTCCGGGAGGACCTCTATTACCGCCTCAACGTGATCAACCTCCACCTCCCTCCCTTGAGGGAGCGCAAGGGGGACATCGCCCTGCTGGCGGCCCATTTCATCCGCCTCCAGAACAAGAAGTTCGGCACCCACATCAAGGGGCTCGCCCACGACGCCCTGGAGGCGGCGGTGGAATTCACCTGGCCCGGCAATATCCGCCAGTTAAAGAACGTCATCGAGGCCTGCATCGCCCTGGAGGACAGCGACTACATCACCCTCCCCGTGCTCTCCCAGTTCGTCGAGCTCGCCCCCGCCGAGCCGGTGGAAGCCGAGGGGCCCGTCGAGGAGGGGGAATACAACAAGGCGCTCACCCGCTTCGAGACCGAATACCTGCGTGGCCTTTTGAGGAAGAATCACGGCAACGTGGAGGCCGCCGCCCGCGAGGCGGGCACCAACATGGCCACCATTTACCGCAAGATAAAGAAGTACGGCATCCGCAAGGACGAGTACAACGCCTGATTCCCTCTCATACCGCCCTCCCAATAACCTGGCCATATAAATCCCCTCTCCCCCATGGGGGAGAGGGTGGCCGAAGGCCGGGTGAGGGCAGCCTTTAAAATGCGACGCCCCCTTTTGCACCGATGCAAAAGGGGGCGTCGCCGTTTGCACTTCTGCAAAAACCAGCAATTCCCTCCTCGTTTTTCACGATAACAACCTGTAACCGTTGAACATTTCACCTCACCGCCGTGTATACACGCGACCGGCTCCCCGCCCCCTTGTCGATAGAACACTTTAATATTGTTTGCGCTTTTGCAAATGCACACTTGACGCTCACGGAAGGGTAAGCGGCAACCCGCCGCGGCAATTACCCGTAATTACGTTGTTTTTAAAAGTACCGTTCCCAAGCGGCCACTTGGTACGGTGGTTGCTTAATCAGCGATGTCACCTTTCTTGATCTGTCACCATGTGTCAGGCATTCGAGGATCTATGCAGCAGCAAAACAGCGTGTGCCCTTTCTACGGCAAGAACGATGATTACTGCGACGTCGGGTGCGATTACATTTCGCCCTATGACGTCAACCAGATCATCCGCTTCTGCAGCTGCCGCTACCAGGAATGCCTCAAGTACCGGGAACTCTCCGAACGGGTCCCGGCCGAGCTTCTGGACGGCGGCCTCTGCGCCGTTTAGGCACCCACTCCGCTTGTACGGCAGGTCGACGGACCGCGCCGGTATCAACCTGAAAAGGAGCAAGGCAATGAGCGAAAGAGAACTGGAACTGCTTTCAAGGATCGAGGAACTTGAGCGGCATACCTGGCGCAACAGCGCCATCCTTCGCGCAGTGGCCATGGTTGCCTTCACCGCAATGATCGGTATCGTGATCGCCTCCGGTGTAGTGGGAGGCGGGCGCGGGAGCCACTGGTCCGGCCCCGCCTGGAACACCATGTGGCTCTATGGCCTGTTCGCCGCCAACGCCGTTTCGATGTTCTGGACCACTCACAAGGAATAGCAGGGACTTCAGACGGCGCTCCCCCGGGGGCGCCGCCCGCATGTTCGGGAGGATCACGAGATGCCGATGAAAATATCGAACGCCATACTCCTTCTCGTGGTGGTTGTCATCTGCGCGACCTTCTCACTCAGGGTCTTCCAGGGTCTGGACGAAATGATGGGAGACCAGTACTGGGTGGTCGACACCACCAAGGGGGACAACGGCTGGTACGCCATGGGGCTTTTGCCCCACGTGAACAAGGTTTCCAAAGAGATCGTCAAGGCGGTCAACACCGATCCCAACGCCCGGGAGAAGTACCTGATCTACGCCCAGGCCGGGGACTTCGCCGGGAACTCCGTGTACGGGATCTGCCTCGGCATCCCCCTCATCATGTACCTGATCTGGCTGGCCTTCATCCTGGGCTTCCCGGACCGGATCGATCCCTACCTCCTCCCCAGAAGGATCTTCACCCTGGCGGTGATCGCCATGTGCTCGATCATCGTCAATCTCTTCCTGATGCGGATCGCCGCCGACTTCGCCCGCGATCCCATGTCCCGGATCGCCAACGTGGCCGGAAACCACGCCTCGCTGCTGTTCCATAACGCCGGCATCTGGTTCGCCATCCTCTTCTCCGCCCTGGGGACCCCCAACCACAGCGCCCGCGAGACCGCGGCGCCGGACAGCAGGAACTGGCAGACCCAGGCCAACGAGAAGTTCAACTGGATGTTCGTACTCCTCTTCGCGGTGACCATCCTCGAGGTGGCGCTGGTCAAGAACAAGCTCGCCCTCCCCGACGCCGCCGTCGATTACTCGGTCTGGATCATCCTGGTGGTGATCTTCATGCGGATGTACGGCTTCTCCCCGAAGTACTGGGTCAAACGGGGACGCGGGATCGGCATCATGGTGGCCGGCACCCTCTTCACGCTGCCGGTATTCTACCTCCTCGAGCGGGCCACCGGCACCCTGGGAGCCGGCTTCGCCTCCCCCATCCTTTCGAATACACTGGGTCCGGAAAACGCCAACATCGGACTGTCGCTGATGATTTCAATCTATCTCATCTTCTGGATGGAATTTTCGGCGGCCATCCGGATGAATGGACCGTCGAAGTCACTGGGTATGCTCAAACGCTGAACAGTTTTAACCGAAATATGAGAGACTCCTGTAAAAGGGAGGGCCGAAAAAGGCCCTCCCTTTTTTTATTACTTCACGCCGTTGACATCCTAATGAAACAACCTATCCTTGGTCATTAAGGGAGCTGGCATCATAAGAAAATTAAGTTGCTGTTATTGATGATGGCCCGTACTTGGCTATGACAGTGCGATACTCGCACAGGCCATCCGCGCTCTCTTTAAAAGGCGGAAACCTTGGTCGCCAAAGACGCGATATCCGGTTAAATTCCAGCATAGTGAGAGCGTACACCCAGGCAGATAGTCAATCTTCGCTACCCTGCCGAGGCGAGAAAGCATGCGGGCAAAAGCCGGAAATAAAATGCGACACCGTTTCAGGAATCGCAGCGGCACCCCAAGGAAACGGCGTCACAACGACGCACCGGGATGGCCCCCAACAAAAATAAAAAATAATTTACCCCCAATTTTTTCATTTACTGTCGTGATTTTGAATATTTAGTGCGAACCAGGGGCTTCAGCCCCTTCATTTTTGTTACTTGCAAGATTTAAAACGGCGTTTATTTTTATTGTACATTTTAAAATCATGTGGTAAAAGTGACGCAAAGGGTTGGAAAATGAGACGGTGTTTCAGAACCAACACCAACCTCCCGGCATCTCAACAACATTGGAACGGTCGGTTTTTCAACAAGTTAGCAACAGGCAACGCGAGTAAAACGGCTGAACATTTTTGGCTCCAGAATAGAAGCAGCGCTTAGCTGAAACGGGATCACAAAATTTTTCAAAAAAGGAGGAGTTATCGAAACCTGACGAACACGGGGCGGGACGCCGCCACCACAACAGTGCATTTATCAAGAAAGGAGTGACAACCATGGCAGAGAAAAAGTACGACTGGGCCGCAATCGCAAAGAATCCAAAATTCGTGGAACTTCACCACAAAAAGACCGCCTTCCTGTTCGGCTGGTGGATCTTCAGCTGCGTGTACTACTTCCTGCTCCCCCTGGGTGCAGCCTACACCCCCGGCATCTTCAAGGTGAAGATCATCGGCGTCATCAACTTCGGGTACATGTTCGCTCTTTCCCAGTTCTTCGTATCCTGGGGGATCGCGCTCTACTACTCCCACGTCGCCAACAAGGACTTCGACCGGCTGACCAGGGAACTGATCGACGAACTGCATCTTTAGGAAAGGAGGAACGACACATGACCATGAAGAAGATATTCATCGCCGCCACGCTGGCACTCTCTATCGCCGGTGCCGCCTTTGCTGAAGAGCCCGCCAAGGCACCCGCAGCCGCCCCCGCCGCAGCAACCGCTCCCGCTGCCCAGGGAGCCGCTCCGGCCGCCACCGCCGCCGCCCCCGGGGCCGCCGTCGAGAAATCCGCGGTAGCCGCACCCGCTCCGGCCCAGCCCGAGAAGAAGCACGAGCTCAAGACCAACAGGACCATCACCATCGGCCTGTTCGCTATCATCATCGCCATCACCATGGGCGTCGTCGTTTGGGCCGCCAAGCAGACCAAGACCGCGGCAGACTTCTACGCCGCAGGCGGCGGCATCACCGGTACCCAGAACGGTTGGGCGATCGCCGGCGACTACATGTCGGCAGCCTCCTTCTTAGGTATCTCCGGCCTCATCTCGCTTTACGGCTATGACGGGTTCATGTACTCGGTCGGCTGGCTGGTGGCTTACATCACCGTGCTCCTGATCGTCGCCGAGCCCTGCCGTAACGCCGGCAAGTACACCCTGGGGGACATCCTCTCCTTCCGTACCTCCCCCAAGCCGGTCCGCGCCTTCGCCGCCATCTCCACCGTATCGGTCTCCACCTTCTACCTCACCGCCCAGATGGTCGGTGCCGGTAAGCTGATGGCCCTTTTGGTCGGCATCCCCTACAAGATGTCCATCATCGGCGTCGGCATCCTGATGGTCGGCTACGTCGTCTTCGGCGGCATGACCGCCACCACCTGGGTCCAGATCATCAAGGCAGGCCTCCTCATGTCCGGCGCGATCCTCCTCTCCATCCTGGTCATGGCCAAGGCAGGCTTCAACCCGATCGGCTTCTTCGACATCATCGTCAACAACCCGAACATCCAGGATCACGTCTCCAAGCTGGTCCTGAAAGACGGCGTCATCCTCTCCGGTATCGATGCCGGCCAGCGCTTCCTCGAGCCCGGCCTCTACATGAAGAACCCGCTTGACCAGATCTCGCTCGGTATGGCCCTCGTGTTCGGTACCGCCGGCATGCCGCACATCCTCATGCGCTTCTTCACCGTCCCGACCGCCCAGGCCGCCCGTAAGTCGGTCATCATCGCCATGTTCATCATCGGCGGCTTCTACGTGCTGACCACCCTCCTGGGCTTCGGCGCCGCCATCAACCTGACCCCGCAGGCGATCACCGCGGTCGACGCCGGCGGCAACATGGCTACCCTGATGCTGGCCCAGGTCATGGGTGCCGACATCGCTCCGGTCATCGGCGACCTCTTCCTGGCCTTCCTCTGCGCCGTCGCCTTCGCCACCATCCTCGCCGTGGTCTCCGGCCTGGTGCTCGCCGCCTCCGCCGCCATCGCCCACGACATCTACGTGAACGTGATCAAGGACGGCCACGCCGACCAGCACGAGCAGGTCTTCGCTGCCCGCGTCACCTCCTTCGTGGTCGGCGCCTGCGGCATCCTGATCGGTATCGCCGCCGAGAAGCAGAACGTTGCCCACCTGGTGGCACTGGCCTTCGCGGTCGCCTCCTCCGGCAACCTCCCGGTCGTCGTCCTCTCGCTCTTCTGGAGGAAGTTCAACACCGCCGGCGTCATCTCCGGCCTCGTGGTCGGCACCGTCTGCTCCATCGCGCTGGTGCTGGTCTCCCCGAACATGACCTACCCGAAGGTGACCGCCGCCGGTGCCAAGAAGGTGGTCGCCGCCATGGAGAAGAAGCAGGCTGCCCTGCCGGCAGGCGCAACCCTCTCCGAGAAAGACGCCAAGGCTCTCGCCAAGGCCCGTGAGGATGCCAAGCAGGACGGCACCTCCATCGTCGGCCTCGACAAGCCGCTCTTCACCCTGAAGAACCCGGGCATCGTCTCCATCCCGCTCGGCTTCCTGGCCGCCATCATCGGCGCCCTGGCCTTCCCGAACCGCCGCTCCGAGGAGATGTTCGACGAGGTCTACGTACGTCAGAACACCGGTATAGGCATGGCAAAGGCCATCGACCACTAGGATCTGGCCGGCTAAGTAACAGGAAAATGGGGAAGGGAAACCTTCCCCATTTTTTTTATTAGTGTCCTCGATGCCGATCAGCAATAACGGCACGGTTATACAAAGAGTTTTACAAAACGCAATTTTTCTGTAGAATCATTCAAGCAGTCCCCATCCACTCTCAAGAACGGAAAAGCTGCAATGCCCCACCAGATCTACCCCGCCGAAATGACCGACGAGGAGCTCCTGAAAGAATTGATGGGGCGGGTGCAGAGCTTTTTGCCGCTTCTGGAGGGGGACGAGATCCCGGCCATGTTGAGGGGGCTCAAACTCTCCGCCCAGGAGGAGCTCGACGAGCTCTCGCGCTTCACCCGCCGCCAGCAGGAACTGCTCGACTCCATCCCCGCCGCCGATTACGAAGGTCTCAACCATCTTCACCAGCTCCTGAACCAGGTGGAGATGGAGCGCTTCCTCAAGTTCTACTCCGTTCCCGCCCTGCACGAAAACTGCACCGATTACCGTGACGCCCTGGCCCGCCGGGCCCTGGAGCTCGTGCAGGACGAGATGCCCACGCCCCCTCCCCTCCCCTTCGCGCTCATCAGCATGGGGAGCGACGGCCGGGAGGAACAGACCCTCATCACCGACCAGGACTACCTGATCGTCTACGCGGACGGCGGCGCCGAGGAGGCCGACCACTACTTCCGGGAGCTCTCGCTGATCCTGGTCGAGCGGCTGGCCGAGGCGGGCTTCAAGAAATGCACCGGCGACATCATGCCCTCCAACGAGAAGTGGCGCGGGTCGCTGTCGCAGTGGATGCGCCGGCTCCTCTCCATCGCCCGCTACGAATGCGAGGACTACGGCAAGAACCTGATGGACCTGATCGTCATCTCCGACGCGCGCTACGTGGCCGGGGACCGGGAACTGGCCGGGGAGCTGGTGACCCGCATCAGGGCGCTCGAACAGGACTATTTCCAGGCCCTTTGGGGGATGGCCAAGGCGGCCACCGAGATGAAGCTCGCGCTCGGTTTTCTGAAACGTTTCTGGACCGAGGGGAGCGGCGAGCACAAGGGTGAGTTCAACTTGAAGCTTCTCGCCTGGGCGCCGCTGGTGATGAACGTCAGGATCCTCGCCATCAACCAGGGGATCCCGGCCACCTCGACCGTGCGGCGGATCGAGCTTTTGGAGAAGGAGCGGAGCTTCTCACCCAACACCGCGCGCGGGCTGATCGAGGCGTACCGCATCCTCACCAAGCACCGCATCCTGCTGCAGATCAAGGTGATCAAGGGGATCCAGAGCGACGCCTACTACCTGAACCCGTACTCGCTGGCAAGCGACGAGCGGGAGCAGATGAGGCACGCGCTTTTATTGATCGAGGATCTGCAAAAGATCATCCACACCAATTTCTCGATCATGTAACGTTAGCCCTTCTTTACCAGGGGGCTCGGGAGTCCGCCATGAACCGCCAGCAACGCTACCAGGTCAACCTGTTCCGCCCGAAGACCGGCCACATGCGGGACGAGGTGATCATCATCTGCGCCATCCTCTTCGGCTGGGCCGTCTGCACCTTCGGCTTCCAGATCGTATTGGCGGTGAGCAGCGGCACCGGGCTCGGGAGCCTCTTGACCCGCCTGTCGCTCTTCGGGCTCCCGCTCCATTTCTGGTTCACCGGGCAGTTCCTCCCGCTATGGTTCATCGTCCTCTGCATCTTCTTCAACCTCTACATCGACCGCATCTCCGAATTCCACAGCCGCAGGAGAGACCGCAACTATGACTGACGCCTCCTGGACCCTGGTGGTCGCCACCATCGCCCTCCTCTCCTTCATCGTGGTGGGGCTCAAGCAGAAGTCGCGGGAAAGCATCGAGTACGGCTTCGGCGGACGTTTCACCGGCCGCATCGGCGGCGGGGCCGCCATCGCGAGCAACTGGATGAGCGCGGCAAGCCTCATGGGGCTCGCCGGCCTCATCTACCTCAAGGGGTACCAGGCGCTCGCCTACGTGATCGGCTGGACCGGCGGCTACGTGCTGCTGCTGGTGCTTCTGGCCGGCCAGATCCGCCGTTTCGGCAAGTTCACCGCCCCCGACTTCGTCGGCGAGCGCTACGCCTCCCCGGCCGCGCGCCTGATGGCGGCGGGGATCTCGGTGATGATCTCCATCATCTACTGTGTTGCCCAGTTCAAGGGGATCGGCCTGATCTTCTCCTTCATGCTGGGGATCGACTACGCCCACGGGGTGATCTACGGCGCGGCCGCGGTGGTCTCCTACCTGGTGCTGTGCGGCATCCTCGGGGTCCCCCGCAACCAGCAGCTGCAGTACTTCGTGATCATCGTCTCCTTCATCCTGCCGCTCATGTGGCTCGCCAGGAAGCTCGGCTACTTCTGGCTCCTCCCCCAGTTCGGCTACGGCGACGCCATGGGGGACCTCGCCACCCGCTTCGGGATCGACATGTCCACCCCCTTCGCCCAGGGGACCCTCTTTCAATGGTGCGCCCTCTGCTTCACATTGATGGTCGGCACCGCCGGGCTTCCCCACGTCCTCTCCCGCTTCTACACGGTCCCCAACCTGAGGGAGGCGCGCTGGAGCGTGGTGTGGGGGCTCTTTTTCATCGCGCTCATCTACTGGTCGGCCCCCGCCTACGCGGTATTCGGGAGGCTCATCGAGGCAAACGGCGGGCAGACCCAGCCGATCAAGGCGATGGCCGACCTGGTGGTCCTCAAGACCGCGGTGGTGGCGGGGCTCCCGGGTTGGGTGATCGGCGTTTTGGCCGCCGGGCCGCTCTGCGCCGCCTTCTTCACGGTGGCGGGACTCCTGATGACCGGCGCGGCCTCCATCTCCTACGACATCTTCTATTCCATCCTCCATCCCGGCGCGAGCGCGAGCTCCCGCATGCGGGTAGCCAAGGGTGGAACGCTGGCCTTGGCCGGGCTGGTCCTTTTGATCGCCCTCAACACTTCCGGCATGATCGCCGAGATCACCGCGATCGCCTTCGCCCTGGCGGGGAACACCATCTTCCCGCTCTTTCTGCTCGGGATCTGGTGGGAGCGGGCCAACGGCGAAGGGGCCATCGCCGGGATGCTGGCCGGGGTGGTCTGCACCTTCGCCGAGCCGTTCTTCGGCACCGTCTTCCCCCAGGCCGCCGTCTGGTTCCCGCTCACCTCCTCGTCGCTGTTCGGAGCCCCGCTGGTGATCTGCGTGATGATCGTGGTTTCGCTGATCACCCCTCCCCCGCCCGAGGAGATGCGACGGTTCCTGGAGAAAGAGGTGCACGGGCATCTGGACTAAAAACAACGGTTCTACGTTCTATGTTCTACGTTCTAGGTTAACGGCTTAAGAGGCCTCGTCAGGAGCAGCCCATGCTCTAACTGCGGTTCTACGTTCTATGTTCTACGTTCTAGGTTAACGGCTTAAGAGGCCTCGTCAGGAGCAGCCCATGCCTTTGCTGTTGGGAACTAAGGGAAAAGACATCCTGGAATGGCGCGCCAGCAACGAGCTGATCGACGGGATCAGGGAGAGCCTGGAGCGCCGGTGGGGGAGGAGTTCGACCCGCAAGGCCGAGGGGGTGATCAGGGAATACCTCGCCCTCTTGGACGGGGAGCTCGCCTTCGAGGAGGAGTTCGCCCGGGAGCTCGCCGCCCTCAACGATGCCGCCGACGACGCACCAGGGTCCCCGGAACTGCGCGCGCTCCTGCGGCGCCACCAGGAACTGGTCTCCGCCTACTTCCGCCGCCGTGGTTCCGTTTTGGCCATGACCGGGAGCTGCAACCGGTTCCACGACCGCGTCCTCGCCCGCGCGACCGCGCTGGCCCGCAGCCGGATGGCCTCGCTCGGGCAGGGGGAGCCTCCCACCTACGCGCTGCTGGTCTCCGGCGACCGCGGCCGCTGCGAGCAAACCCTGGTGAGCGACAACCGCTACCTCCTCCTCTACCAGGAGGACTCCCCCCGCGCCCTGCTTTTCAGCCGGCAACTGACCGAGGCGCTCAAGGAGTCCGGGATCCTGACCGGCGACCACCTCTTCTGGCACGGCCCCCTCTCCCGCTGGCGGGTCATCGTGGAGGGAAGCTCCCCTTCCATCTCCGACGACGACTTCCCCCGCTCCCCGCTGGTGGACGCCCCCCACGAGTTCCCGGAATGGGAGTGGCGTCTGGAGGCGATCTGCGACCTGGCCTTCGCCGGCGGCGACCAGAAGCTTGCCGCCACCGCCCTGGAGGCCGCCCGCGCCGCCCTTCTCGAGGAGCGCTACCGGGCCGCGTTCATGCAGCTCGCCCGGCGGATCATCACCCTCCCGCTCGCCCTGGGGCGTTTCGGGAGGTGGCGGCTGGAGAAGGAGGGGGACCATCGCGGCGAGCTCGACCTGCAGCAGCTGGCGCTTTCGCCGCTGGTCATGACGGTGCGGGTTTTGGCGGTGCAGGCGGGGATCGCACCGGGGGGGACGGTGGAGCGGGTCCAGGCGCTCCTGGAGCGGGGGGCGCTCAGCGTGGATCTATCGGACCGGCTGTTGAAGGCCTACCAGCTCCTCATGCAGATGAAGATCCAGTGGGAAGTGACCACCGGCGAAAGGGGGGCGTACCTCAACACCGAAGAACTGGGAAGCGAGGAGGACGAACGGCTGCGGGGGGTGCTGGATACGGTGCTCAGCCTGCAGAAGATCTCCTACCAGCGCCTGGTGGGGATGGCGTAGCGGATGCGGATCTCCATCTCGGCAGGCACGCTGTACATCTTCCCGCTGGAGAGGGTCTTCGAGATCGCCGCCGAGGTCGGTTTCGACGGCGTCGAGCTGGTGATCAACCAGGAGTTCCAGAAGGTGAACTCGCGCCGGCTGATCAATAAGCTCGCCGAGAGCATCCCGGTCCTCTCCATCCACGCCCCGTTCATGGCGCTGGACGGCTGGGGGAACCAGATCGACTCGGTCAAGAGGTGCGTGGAGATCGCCGGGGACTGCGGGATCGGGCTGGTGAACTTTCACCCCCCTTCCTGGCTCGGCTGCGAGATCGGCTACTGGCGCTGGCTGTACAAGATCAACGACTTCCAGCGGGAGATCGGCGGGGACAAGGTGGCGCTCACCCTGGAGAACATGCCGTGGACCGGGAAGTACCGGATCAACGGCTACATCCTGTCGGAAACCCAGAAGATGATCGACTTCCTGAAGGAGAGAAACCTCTACCTGACCTTCGACTGCACCCACATGGGGAGCGGCAAGGCCAACTTCATCAACGACTTCTACCTCTGCTACAACTCGGGAAGGATCAGGAACATCCACTTCTCCGACTACGGGCACGGCCGCCAGCACCTGTTGCCCGGCCACGGCATCCTGCCGCTCACCCGTTTCTTGAACCACCTGCGAAACACCGCCTACAACGACATCGTCACCCTGGAGCTCTCCCCGCACGAATTCCCGCGCGACGAGAAGATCATCGTGCAAAGCCTCAAGGAGATCCTCGACTACCTGAGGCGGGAGACCGCCAAGACTACCCCCTGACCACGTACACCGAGCACTTGGCGTCTTTCACCACCTTGTGGGAGACGCTCCCCAAAAGCTTCCTCTTCAGAAATCCTTTCCCGGTACTCCCGATCACGATGACGTCGATCTCTTCCTTGTCGGCATAGCGTAAAAGCTCCTCGGCCGGGTCGCCGTAGACCACCGCGATCTCGAGCGGCACCTCCATCTCGGCCGCGTTCTTCTCGATCACGTAGAAGATCCGCTCCTTTAACTCGGCCCAGCCGTCCTGCTCGGTGACCGGCTTGGTGGGGACGAAATCGGTAAAGGTGTTGCGGGTGGTGTTGGGGAGCACCAGGAGGCCGTACACCTTGCTCTTGAACTGGCTCGGGTTGCCGGCCGCCAGTCTCACCGCCTCCTCGGCAGCCTTGTCGGAAAGGGGAGAGCCATCGATGGCCACCAGGATCTTCTTGCGCAGGTTGAGCATATACTTCCTCCGATTTGCCGTCATCCAGTCGGGAACGGTTGTGCAACTATAATTCATTGATTGAGGTTTTTCAAAAGCTATTTTAGGGGGTTAACCGCCGGCCGGCTCACCCTTTCCTCCCCCCTGCCGACACAATCAGGGTGTGCTGGTTGACAGCACCGGCTCCCCCCGTGAGAATATCAGTAGCGGTAGGGGCAACGTTCAGTCATTGATGGGGCGCTGCCATGACAATTCCAGGGGGTGCGGCATGATCGTCGGCGTTTTGAAGGAGATCAAGACCGAGGAGAACCGGGTTTCCATGACGCCGGCCGGGGTGGAGGTGATGACCGGCCACGGCCACCAGGTGCTGGTGGAGAGCCTGGCCGGGGTGGGGAGCGGCTTTAGCGACGACGCCTATCGCGACGCGGGAGCCACCGTGGTGACCACCGCCCAGGAGGTCTACCGGCGCGCCCAGCTGGTGATGCACGTGAAGGAGCCCCAGCCCTCCGAGTACGAGCTGATCCGCGAGGGGCAGCTCATCTTCACCTACTTCCATTTCGCGGCCTCCCGCGAGCTGACCGCGGCCATGATGAGCTCCCGGGCGGTCGCCATCGCCTACGAGACCATCACCGACGCCAGCAACAACCTCCCGCTACTCACCCCGATGAGCGAGGTGGCCGGCCGCATGGCGGCCCAGGAGGCGGCCAAGTACTCGGAACGGGCCCAGGGAGGGCGCGGGATCCTCCTGGGAGGTGTTCCGGGGGTCCCGCCCGCCACCGTGGTGGTCTTGGGGGGCGGGGTGGTCGGGACCCACGCGGCCCAGATGGCCTGCGGGCTGGGGGCCAAGGTCTACCTGGTGGAGGCCGATCTCAACCGGCTGCGGCACCTCTCCGAGGTGATGCCCAAGAACTGTTTCCCGCTGATGTCGTCGCCGGCCACCATCCGGGAGCTCGTCAAGGCGGCGGACGTGGTGATCGGGGCGGTACTGGTGAGGGGAGCCAAGGCGCCCCGGCTGGTGACCCGGGAGATGCTGAAGAGCATGAAGAAAGGGGCGGTGCTGGTGGACGTCGCCATCGACCAGGGGGGCTGTTTCGAGAGCTCGCGCCCCACCACCCACAAGGCCCCCACCTTCGAGGAGGAGGGAATCCTGCACTACTGCGTGACCAACATGCCGGGTGCGGTCCCGCTCACCTCCACGGTGGCCTTGACCAACGCCACCCTCCCCTACGCGGTCGCGCTCGCGGGCGAGGACTGGCGGGAGGTGGCCCGGAAGGACCCGGGCATCCGCGCCGGCATCAACGTGGCGCTCGGCAAGGTCACCTACCGGGGAGTGGCGGAGGCCTTCGGCCTGGAATACACCCCGGTGGAGAACCTGCTGATCTCGATTCCATAACCCCTTCGCCGTCGCGGAAAGGGGCAGCACTTCCCTATTCCCTCGCCCCTTTAGGGGAGAGGGGCAGCACTTCCCTATTCCCTCGCCCCTTTAGGGGAGAGGGGCAGGGGTGAGGGAGGTTTTAAAATCTTCCCTCACCCGGCCTTCGGCCACCCTCTCCCCCAAGGGGGCGAGGGTATATTTAGTGATGCCTTCTGAAGAAGGCGCGAGGGTACAAAAAAGGGGGGCTGTTCGGCCCCCCTTACTTTTTGCTGCAGTACGGCTTCCTCCGCCCGCCCTCGCTACTCCCCCCGCTTCAATACCTCGATCATCTCCTGGTGGATCGCTCCGTTGGAGGCAAGGATACGGTGGTCGTGGATCGAGTAGGGGTGGCCGGCATAGTCGGTCACGGTCCCTCCGGCCTCGGCCACGATGAGCGAGCCGGCCGCCACGTCCCACGGTTTGAGCTTGCATTCCCAGTAGCCGTCCAGGCGCCCGGCCGCCACGTAGGCGAGGTCGAGGGCGGCGGCCCCGGCCCGGCGCACGCCGCGGCACTCCAGGTGGAAATCGATGAAGTGCCGGAAATTGTTCTCGTTGTCGCGGGTCCGGTCGTAGGGAAACCCGGTGGCGAGCAGGGTCCCGCCCAGGGGGGCCTTATCGGAGACGTGGATCGACTGGCCGTTGAGGAAGGCCCCCTTCCCTTTCACGGCGGTGAAGAGCTCGTCCATCATGGTGTGGTAGACCACGCCGAGGATGACCTGGCCGTCGTGCTCGAGCCCGATGGATACGCAGAACCAGGGAAAACCGTGGGCGTAGTTGGTGGTGCCGTCGAGAGGATCGATCACCCAGGTGAAGGGGGCCGAACCGGTCCGGTAGGTGTTCTCCTCGGCCAGGAAGCGGTGATCGGGAAAGGCCTTCTTGAGTCTCGCTACGATGAGTTCTTCACAGCGGCGGTCGACCTCGGTCACCAGGTCCACCGCCCCCTTCAAGGTCACGTCGTGCTCCCGGTAGAGTTCCTCACGCTGCACGCTTCCCGCCTCGCGGGCGGCGGCGGTCGCCTCTTCCAGGTAGCGCGCGATTTCCCGCTCACTGGACATCGCGTACCCCGTTCTCGGGCTGAGCCAGGATTTCGCCGAGCTGCTCCAGCAGGGTGAAATGGACCTCGTCTTCCTCGGCCATCCTCATCAAAAGCTCCCGCTCCCAGAGATGGGTCGCTTCGCGGGCCAGCTCCCAGAGATGCCGGGCGCTCGAGGCCTCGAAGTCGAGGGCCGCCAGGTACTCCGCCGTCTCGTAGCGGAACCGCTGGCGTTTGCCGCTCCTCAGGCTGTGGAGCAGCGGGCGAGCCCATTCGAGGGTGGCGGAGGTGGGAAGATCCACCTTCCCCGCAGCCTCGAGGGCCCGCAGGGCCTCGGCGTGCCGTGCCTCGTCCTCGGAAATCATGGTGAAGATCCTGCTCACGTCCGGGTTGGGAGACAGCGCGCTGAAGCGCTCGTACCGCCCCTTCCCGACCTCCTCCTTGCTGAGTACCACGTCCTTCGGCGTCATTTCCCCCTCCGTTTCTGTAGGCTGCCAGCTGGAAAACAGTAGCAGAAAATGGGGAAATAGCAAAGGGGGGCAAAATCCCTGGCTTTTTGCCGATAATCAGTCCGCATCGGGCTCTTCTTTCGAGATCCTGACCGGCAGCGAGCCGCCGGCCGTCTGGGCGTCCAGCCAGGAGGCGAGCTCGGCCGGGGTCCCCACCTTACCGTCCAGCACGCTCAGGACCATCTCCTTGGTGAGGATGGTGTTGAAGCGGCCGCCGTAGGTAAAGCCCGCGCGCTCCCCCGGAAGCTTCACCAGGTAGGGGACGTGCTGGCGGTCGAGGACCTGGTCGTAGGTGTTGGTCCGCCAGTGGTGGTCGGAGGAGACCACCAGCAGGGTCGAGTCCCAGATCCCTTTTTCCTCGAGCGAGCGGCGGAGCTCCCCGAGGCAGCGGTCGGCCAGGGCCAGGTTGTCGAGGTACCCCTCCCGCTTGTTGCGGTTGAACGCCAGCCGCCCGCTCGTTCGGTCGTAGACGTTGGGGGAGTGCGGCACCGAGAAGTGGAGGAAGGTGAGGGTCGGGTCCTGGGTGCGGATGGCCGCCGCCACGTCCCGCCCCATCGAGGTCACCATCCCGATCTGGTTGTCGGCCAGCATGGTGCTGCTACCGGGCAGGAAGCGGAAATCCACCACCTCCCGCCACTGGTGCACGAGGACATCGAGGAAGCTTTCCGAGGTGTAGAAATTGAACCGGGGGTAGTCGCGGCAGAAATCGACCCCCTTCATGGTCCTCGCGTAGGGGATGTACCACCCGAGAAGCGCGGTGCTCCCCCCTCGCCTCTTCACCTCGCTGAAGACGCTCTCCTGGGCGGCAAAGTCGCAGGGGGGAAGGCCACCCTGCCGCTCCAGCTCCAGGCTCGCGGCCCCCTGCGGCACCGTCCTCACCAGCGGGATCCCGGTGATGAGGGAGGGAAGGGAGGTCTGGGTGTTGTCGTTGGGCGAGTAGGCGCGGGTGGCGAAGAAGGCCTCCCTTTTCAGCCGGTCGAAGGCAGGAAGCGACAGCGATGCCGGTCGCTTGGCAAAGGCCAGCCGGTAGTCGGTCTCGTCGAAGATGACCCAGACCACCCGCCTCTTCAGGGGATTGACCAGCGGCCGGGAAGGATCGATCGCATGGGGACGGAAATGGGCGGAGGGCTCCACCAGGTACACCGCCTGCAGGGACTCGCCGAAGGTGATGAGGAGATAGGGGGAGAACAGCAGGGGGAGCACGGTGTAGTGCCGGGCGAGCCACCCCCGGTAGCGGACCAGGAGCCCCAAGAGGAGAGCGCCTCCCCCCCAGCAGGCGACCGAGAACCAGAAGGCGCCCCGCACTCCGAAGAGGAAGACGAAGCGGGCGAACGAGATGAAGGCGACCCCGATGCCGTAGGCGACGATGACCGTAGTCGCGCAGATGACCGCCAGCACCAGCCAGGGGAAGAGGCGCCGCTCCCCCTTCACCAGCCGGATGAGGAGGTAGAGGAGACCGCCAACCAAAAGGACGTTGGCCATGGCGGCCAGGTAGCTGTTGAGCGGGGAGGCGGCCAGGAAGAAGCCGCTCCCCCGGTGGTAGGGGAGGATCTTCAGCCACAGCCTGACCAGCCAGAGGTTGGCCACCGAGAGGGAGGCGATCACCTCGCGGCGGCTCCCCTTAGACCAGAGGATTTTTTTCCATGACATACAGCCAGCGCTCCTGGTCGATCACCTGGGTCCTTTTGCGGATGGTGAAGTGTTGGGCGGCGGTCCGCTCGAAGTGCTCCCGGGTCAGGTGGCGATACAGGGAATCGCGCCCCCGCGTCAGCCTTTTGAACTGGGGGTCCTCCGGGGGGACATACTCGATCACCAGGTGCCGGTTAGTGATCCGGGCGGCCAGGGCCAGCACCTCCTCGAGGGGGATCTGGTCGGTGACCGACAGGTGATGGACGAGAGCCAGCATGAAGAGCGCGTCGAAGCGCCCGCGGGCCCTTGCCAGGAAGGAGGGGGTCTCCTCGTTGTTCCACCCGGCGGACGGGGTGGGACGGGCGAAGTCGACCACCAGGGGGAGGATATTCATCCCTTTTTCCGCGCTCTTTTGGTAGAGCTCTCCCACCACCACGGGATCCTGGTCGAGGGCCACCACCTCGGAGCCGGCCACGGCCGCCAGCCGGGAGAAGTGCCCCGAGTTGCACCCGATGTCCAGCACCCGGCCGGGGCGCGTCTGGCGGAGAAACTCCTCCACGAAGGAGCTCTTCTGATCGAAGGCCTCTTTCTCGTAGCTGCAGCTCTTCGAGTAGTCGCTCCAGGTGGAGCGTGCCGGGGGGCGCCAGGAGCGTTCCACCTGGCGACGGAGCCCCTTGAGCTGGGTTCTCAGCACGAACTCCGCCTGCTCTCCACTCTTGAGCCGGCGCGGGCGGTAGACCGCTTCCCCCTCCCGCTCGGCCCGGCCGGAGAGCCAGACCGGAAGGGAGACCGGGGAGAGGAAACGGGGGCGGACCCTGTCGAGGGGGCCGAGCATCCGGTACAGCTGCTCGGGCTCCACCCCGTCGCGACGGATAATGAAGAGCGAGGAGAGCGGGAGCCCCAGGTGCGAGGCGGCCAAAAGCGGGAGCAGGAAGGTGCGCATGAACTGCCCGTGGGCGAGCCAGACCGGGTCGCATGGGTCCCGCCTCTCGAAGGAGAGAACGTCCACGAAGATCGGGCGGCTCCCCTTGAAAAGGACGTTGTAGGGGGTGGCGTCCTTGAGTCCCACCCCCCGGGAGAGCCCCCGTTCCGCCATCTCCAGGGTAAGCAGCGCGGCGGCCTTCAGCATCTCCCCGCACCACTCGGCGGGGAAGGAAGGAAACGGGATCGACTCGTGGGCCAAAAGGAGCTCTCCCGGCCGGGTGACCGAGGCGAGCTGCCCGGGAGGCTTGTCGAGGACGCGGGTGCGCACCAGCTCACCCGTTTTCATCATCCCCTGGAAGAACTCCCCTCCCACCAGCGCCCGGCACTCCTCGGCCGCTTCGGCGTAGACCTGGCGGACCGGCGAGTCCCCCACGAAATGGAGACGCCCGGCGGGGTCGCGGAACGAGCGGGCTCTACTCTTCATTCCGTTTCACGGCCTTGACGAGGAAGCCCCATATCCTTCTGAAGTAGAACATGGCCCCGATGAAGAAGGAGACGATGAGCTGCCAGAGCATGAGGCCCGAGCCGGGATCGGAATAGGCATGGGCATAGCTGGGAAAAAGCAGGCAGAGGTACAGTACGGCAAGTAAACGCTTCACGGGATACTCCTTGGGATAAAGGAATGGGCCTCGACGGCCGCCACAATCATCACGGCTTCCCCTCCGGCTGCCGGTGCTCCTGGTACACGGGGCAGGAAGGGAAGTTGCCAATACAGTAAGTGAGCATCTTGCCGATGGTGGAGCTGGAGATGTTCATGCAGTAACAGTCGGGAAAGGGCCTGGGAAGGTAGTCGCAGACCATGCGGGTCCTGGCGGTGTCGATCCTGGGAAGAGTCTGTTCGGCGGTGGTCATGTCCGGTTGAGCCTCGGCGAAAGGGGAAACCCCGTTGCTGGTGATGCAAAATGGTTAGCAAACAGGGTGCCAGCGCTTCAAGAGGCCGCAATGACTGGTTTTCGGCGGGTTGCCGGGGAGGAGGGGGTAGGCAAAGTGAGGAGTGGCGGACTCCCCGGGGTGGGCAAAATGAGGAGTGCTAGAGGCCGTAACGCTCCAGCATCCGTTTGAAGCTCCCGTACTCGACGTCCAACAGGCGGGCGGCCTCCATCTTTTTACCCCCGGTCGCTTCCAGCGCCTGGCGAACGGCCTGCCGCTTGATCTCCTCCAGGGTCTGGAGAGGAGAGCCGGGCGCGGCATCGGGGGCGGTGGAGAGCAGGCGGGAGAGTTCCTCGGGGGCGAGGGTCTCCCCGGCGAAGAGGGCGGCGCGCTTCATGACGCTCTTCAACTCCCGGACGTTTCCCGGCCAGGAGTGGCGGGTCAGCATCAGGAGCGCCTCGGGGGCGAGGCGGGGTGGGACCCGCCGCAACTCCGAGCAGATCTCGTTCAAGAAGGTGCGCCCGAGAACGGGGATGTCCCCTCCCCTCTCCCGGAGCGGGGGAACGACGATGACCAGGTCGGCCAGCCGGTAGTAGAGGTCCTCGCGGAAGCGTCCCTCCCTGACCTCGGCCAAGAGGTCCCGGTTGGTGGCGGCGATGATGCGGACGTCCGCCGTCACCGGCTTGGTCCCCCCGACCGGGAAGAACCACTTCTGTTCCACCACCTGGAGGATCTTCGCCTGCAGGGAGGGGGAGGCGCAGTCGATGTCGTCGAGGAAGATGGTCCCCCCGCTCCCCTCCTCGAAGAGGCCGCTGCGGGCGGTGCCGGCGCCGGTGAAGGCCCCCTTCACGTGCCCGAAGAGCTGGCTTTCCACCAGGGTATCGGCGAGGGAGCTGACGGTGACCGGGACGAAGGGGTGGTGGCGCCGCTCGCTCAGCGAGTGGATCAGCGAGGCGAGGTGTGACTTCCCCACCCCGGTCTCCCCCTGGATGACCAGGGAGAAGCCGGTGCCGGCGATGCGGCGGGCCTTGGCGACCACCTCCTGCATGGCGGGGCTCTCCCCCAGGAAGAGCTCCAGGGCGGCCTGCTCCCGGCTCCGCAGGCGGGAAAGCTCGCGCTCCTGGAGGATGGGGGCGCCCGCCCGGTTGATGGCGGCGACCAGCTCGCGGCAGTCGAGAGGTTTCCTGACGTAGGCGGCGATGCCGAGCTCGATGGCCTTCAAGAGGTAGCCGGTCTCGGTGAAGGCGGTGCTGAAGATGATCGGGAGCCCCGGGGCGATTTCGCGCAGGCGCCGGGCGAGTTCCAGCCCGTCCATGACCGGCATCATGATGTCGGAGACCACGACGTCGGGGCGCTGGCTGGTGAAAAGGTCGACCGCCTCGGCGCCGTTGGCGGCGGTGAGCACCCGGTCGAAGTACATCTCCAAGACGATGCCGATCCGCCCCCGCAGGTCCGGCTCGTCCTCCACGTAGAGGATCTTCAAGGCGCTCTTTTCGTTGGTTTCACTGGCCATCTCCACTCCTCTCTCCTTCCGGCACTACCCGGACCGCACGTCGCATCACCCCGCCGCCTCCCCCCTCCCCCTCCGGAGCCCCCTCCGGAGCCCCCTCCGCAGCGCCACCGCCCCCGATTGTCCTTTGCGACTGTTTAGGGAGCAGCACCCGAAACACGGTGCCGTCCTCGCCGCAGCGGAAGGAGATCTCTCCCCCCATGCTCTCCTCGACGATCAGCTTGGCCATGTAGAGGCCGATACCGGTCCCCGTCCCTTCCGGCTTGCTGGTGAAGTATGGCTCCCAGACCTTGTCCGCAATCTCGGGGGGAATGCCGCAGCCGTTGTCGGCCACCTCGATGACCGCCACCTCCTCGCCCCAATCCAGCGAAATCACGACCGTCCCCTCTCCCGAGGAGGAGTCTCCCCTCCCCCACCTGGCCGCCACCGCGTCGAAGGCGTTACTGACCAGGTTCAGCACCGATTGCTTGAACTCGTTGTGGTAGCCGCGGATGACGAGCGGCCTCCCTTCGGCCCGGTCCCTAAGCCTCAGGGCGATCCCGGAGTTGGCGAACTGGGCCGAGACCAGCAGCATGACCTCCTGGATCTTCTCCCTCACGTCGAAGTTCTCCTCCACCTTGTCCGGCGAAAAGAAGTTCCTGAAGTCCTCGATGGTGTCGGACATGTAGTAGAGCTGCTTCTGGGCGTCGGCCTCGGCCCGCTCGAGGAAGCGCTCGTCGAGCATGCCGCGCTCGGACGCCATCCGCAGGCTCTGGATCACCGCCCCCAGGGTGGCCAGCGGCTGGCGCCACTGATGCGCTATCGCTCCGATCATCTCCCCCATGGCCGCCAGCCGGGCGTGGCGGGCGAGCAGGCGCTCGTGCTGCAGGCGGCGCTCGGTCTCCTCCTCGACCCGCTGGGAAAGCCCCTGGTTAAGCGCCACCAGTTCGCGGTCACGGGCGGCCAATCGCGACGCCATGTCATCGAACGCCTGCCCCAGCTCGCCGAGTTCGCCCCCCCTGACCGATTGCGAGACCCGGGCTCCGAGATCGCCTCCCGCCAGCCGGTGGGAGGCCTGCTGCAGCGACCTGATCCGATTGACCAGGCCGAACTTCCCGATCAGGATGGCCAGGATCACCGCCACCAGGAGCACCGGGGAGAGGATCGCAACGCTGGCGAGCTCGGCCCGGCGGGCATTCGCCAGGGTCTGCTGGATCGGGACCACCGTCCTCAGGTAAAGATACGGGGTCCGCTCCCAGCGCAGCTTAAGGTTGCCGTGGGAAACGAGGGTGTCGTCCTCGGTGCGGATGGTTCCGCCGGCCTCCCCCTGCAGCATGGCGAATTCCCGCTTCGGAAGTGGGCTCCCCAGCGGGAGTCCGGCCTCGCGGTTACGGTAGATCACCACCCCCCGATGGTCGGCCAACAGGAACGAGGTTCCGGCGGGAAGCCCGGAGTCGAGGAGGAGCTGGTTGAGATGGCCGAAGTCGATGCTGATGATGATGACGGCATCCACCTCTCCTCCCGTGCCCAGCACGGGGTAGCCGAAGCCGATGTTGGGCTTGCCGGAGATCCTGCCGAGCCCCGCTTCTCCGGACGAGAAGCGGCGGCTTTGGCAGGCGCTTTCGAAAGCCCGGTTGCCCCGGAGCGAGACGGTCTTGGTGAAGGGGAGCGCGGAAGCCCAGATCTCTCCGGAACGGTCGGTGATGACGATGTTGCTGTACTCGTGGGTAACCCGCATGATGTCGGCGAGGACGCGGTTGACCGCATCGGCACGGTGCAGCTTCACGTCCGAGAGCTGGGCGAGCGCCATGGCGAGCTGTTCGGCGTCGCCGGTCAGGTTGTACTGTTCGGAAAGGATGCCGCGGGCCAGGAGATTGGCCTCGGTGAGCCCCTCGTTGAGGGACGCCCGGCGCTGCTGCCAGCCGGAATACAGGATGAGGGCGACGGCGGGCAGCGACAAAAGGAGCACCATCAGCACGAGGTGCGTCCTGAGTGAGCGGGAAAGGAAAAACCTGTAGAAGGAGTCGATCATGCGGCGTCTCTTAAGCAAGGGGACAGCGGCAGTCTAATATCTCCCGGCGGTTTTGCCAATTCTTTTCGCACTCCCCGTCCGCTTGTCCTGGGCGAAGGGGGAGGAACTACTGTCCATGTCCCGCCCGGTGTAACGGACTCACACAATGATTTTTCTTTGGCCCAGATGCAGCTATTGCTATTCCAGTTCAAGCAGATTAAGGTAACGGCAATCCGCAGCTGAAGGTGGCGCCCAAGGGAGATTGGCAGATGATAGCGAGGCTTTTCAAGGTCCTGACGGGACAGTCGTTACGTTGTTGGCATCTTTGCCCGATGGCACTCCTGGTACTGCTGGTGGTCATGACAGTACAACCATCGGGCGCAGCAGCAGCTGGCAAGCAGAGCGTCATCACCCTGGAGATCTCTTCCACGGGGAAAGGGTTGATCGACAAGGAGATCACCCGCCGCTCCGTTGAGGTGATGAAAAACCGTCTGGAATCGATCGGCATTACCGACGGCTCCGTCGAGCAGAGGGGGGAGCGATGGATCACCCTCCGCGTGGGACGGACCGGTTCCGAACTGGACTCCATCATCGGGTTTCTCATCAGACCGTCCCGGCTGGAATTCAGGCAGGTCAAGGACGCCAACGCCGGGGAGGGTGCGGCAGACGGTACGGAAACCCTTTACGAGTCAAGACTGGATGGAGAGGGGAAGGTGGAGGAAGTCCCTTATCTCGTGGAGAAAAAGCCGCTTTTGTCCGGAGACGTCGTGGAGAGTGCCGAGGTGACCTTCACCGAGATCGCCGGCGCAGGAATACCGGTCATCGATCTCGCTTTGAACAAGAAGGGGAGCGACCTTTTTGCCCAGGTGACCGAGGCATCGGTCGGGGAGAAAATTGCCATCGTCGTCGACGGCAACGTGGTCTCCGCCCCCGTGATCCGCGCACCGATTACCGGGGGGAGGCTGCAGGTAACCGGCGGTTTCACCGCCGAGGAGGCCAGCGATCTCGCCAAGGCCATCAAATCGGGGGTGCTGCCGGCATCGATCCGCGTGGCGGACCGGCGCGAGGCCGGATCGGGCGAAGAGCCCCCGACCGGCGCCGAAATCAATGTGGACGAGGTAGCCGATGCCCGGGTAGCGCCCCGCACCGACAACTTTGCGGTCGTGATCGGGATCGAAACCTATCGGGATATCAAAGGGGTCGATTTTGCCGTGCACGACGCGAAGACGGTGCAACTGTACCTGACGAGACTCATGGGTTATCCGGAGGAGAACGTCGCCTTTCTCCCCAACGAAAGGGCCACCAAGTCGGATCTGGAAAAATACCTGGGCGCCTGGCTTAAGAACCGGGTCACCCCGCAGAGCACCGTTTTCATCTATTACGCAGGTCACGGCGCCCCCAATCCGGCCAGCGGAGAACCGTACCTGGTCCCCTATGACGGCGACCCCAACTATCTGGAAACCACCGCCTACCCGCTGAAAACCCTCTATGCAGGGCTTGCCAAGCTTTCGGCCAAGCAGATTGTGGTCGTGCTCGATTCATGCTTCTCCGGCTCCGGAGGCCGGTCGGTGCTGGCCAAAGGTGCGCGCCCGCTGGTCATGTCGGCAGAGGCTCCTTTCGCCTTGAAGGAGAACATGGTGGTGCTGGCCGCCGCCGGCGGGAGCCAGATCAGCACCTCGTACGACAAGGGCAGCCATGGACTATTCACCTACTATCTGCTCAAAGGGTTGAAGGGAGAAGCCGCGGCGGGAAAGGAGGGGTCCATCACCGTGGAAGGGCTGTACCGGTACCTTCTTCCCCGGGTAGAAAAGAGAGCCCGGTTGCAGAACGTCGAACAGACACCGGTCATCACGCCGTCTTTGGCAAACCTCAAGGAAATAGGGAACCTGCGCCTGCGCTGACCGCTTCCGAGAGCCGTCCGATGGGAGATGCTCCCACCGATTCCCCCGGGCGGCAAGCGGTGGTGGGGCGTGTCACCGGGGCATGATCTGGTAGTTCAGTGTGTATTCTCCCCAGTCGGCGGGATCTATCTGCATGAGACGTTTCAGCAGGTCGCTCACCAGGCCGGTGGATTTCGCGTCGTACACCCTGAATCCCTCCTGAAACCCGCTGTCCAGCAGGGGCTCTTCCTCCCTGGTCGCGATGATCTTGATCCTCTCCACTGCCCCGGTGCGCTTGAATGCGGGCAAAAGCATCGCTTTGAGCCGGATCCCCGTCTCCGGTGGCGGAAAGGTCGCCAGTTGGTTGGCGCGGATGAAATTGTCGCGGATTTTCGAGTTGGGCAACAACTGCGTTACCGAGTTGTCGGCTCCGACCACGAAAAGGTAGACATAACTGTCCCTGCTGACCTGGTAATGGATTTCGACCGCTTCGCCTTCCTGCAGGCTTTCACGGGAGAGCGCCCCCTTGATGCGTATTCCTTCGGAGCCTTCGGGATAGAACGGCCTGATGAGGGCCCTGATCTTGACACGGTACCGGTTCGGGTCGATTCGGTCACGCTCCTGTTCAAGCACCTCGACCTTCTCGATCCAGCCCCGGACCCTGGCGAAGATCAGGTCTTCGGCGAGCTGACCGTTACTGACCAGGGTGTGAGAGCGGAGAAAGACTCCGGTCGCACTCTCCACGGCAGCCCGTTCCGCTTCCACCTTGGCCCGTTGGAATACCTCGACGGGAGCCTCCAGGTCGCTGCCGACCGCTTCCCCCACCGCTTCGACCACGACCGGTTGGTCGGCGGCCTGGTCGGCGGCCTGGGCGGCACTGGTCGCTCGCGGTGACGCCAAGGAAAAAACCGACCAGAAACATATGCCGGTGATGATACCCCTGCCCCAAAGGGCTGCCGGTTTGCCGAAGCGCCCCGTGTTGTTGACCGTGTGCACCGGCACCTCCCGATTATTCACCCCTCCCCACATGCTCCCCGGGCCTCCCCCCCATTGCCTACCCTGCCGCGTCCAGCCTGAAGCCGGCCACCTCAGCGGTTACCGCCGCCACCTCCGGGCGGTGCAGATTAGCATGCGCAGTTAGCGCATATCAATTCAAATATATCCCAGTTCCGCCGGCCTAATGCCCGCCGGCTCGCGGGGTGGGCGCTCCCCAAGCCCATGCGGCTCTCGACTCCTCCCGCCGGGGCAGCGATTGCGGTACCGGCGAAAATAGCGCCGGGGGGGAGCGGGACCGGCGCCCGGCAGCGGTCGGAGTAACTTACTTCACGCTCGGAGTAAATTACTTTTCGCTCGATGTTAATTACTTCATGCTCGATGTTAATTACTTCTCGCTCGATGTAAATTACTTCGTGCTCCGAGTAAGTTACTTCGTGCTCGAAGTAAATTACATCACGCTCGGAGTAAATCACTTCATGCTCGAAGTAAGTTACTTCGCGCTCGGTGTAAATTACTTTTTGCTCGAAGTAAGTTACTTCTTGCGTGAAGTAAATCACTTCATGCTCGGAGTAACTTACTTCGTGCTCGGAGTAAGTTACTTTGAGCCATTTTCCTTACTTTTCGGCCGATGGGGGCAAGGCAACGCGTGGAAGGGGTAGGTTATGGCTCGCATGGGGAGGGCTTGCGCCGATATGACAGGATAATTGATACCGGGGGGGGCTTGGCGGAAGGAGGCATGGTTTGCTGAGATACAAGGGACAAAAAAAGGGGTTACCCTGAAGGTAACCCCACAGTCTCGCTATGTGCCGGTGCCGCTGACAAATCTTTCGAGCCGGCCTTTTACGCCGGGTTCGGTTCTTCGGTTTGGACCTCTTCGTTGGCACTCTTGGCATTCAGCTGCAGTGCAGCCGGAGCCGGCTTGGCCCGACCGCTGGTCCGGCGTTCCCTGGCAACATCGAACCCGGAGGAAAGAAGGATGTCCGGAGTGAGGACCGCCGCCGCCTCAAGAAGGGACGCGATCAGATCCAGGTAGCCGACCACCTCCCTCTCGAGCGCCTCGCGGGCGGCAATCGAGAGAATCCCGCGCATAAGGGCTTCGTGGTACACGGTGTCCAGCTTGTCTGCTGCCGCGAAAAACAGCCCCAACAGTTCCGGGTGATTCAGCCACACCGACAACGGGATGTTCGGGTTGTCGGTCAGGGCTTTCCTGACCCTCTGGGTCAACCCGTGGAGCTTGCTGCACTTCCAATAACGGTAATTGCGCAAGATTCTACGGCTCTGCGTAACCATGGCTCGCCTCCTTCACCTCGGCCATCGAAGTGGGTGGGGTGCCGCTTGGCGCCCGTGACATTAGCAACCACCAATATTCACAAGCCTACTGAGTGCCGTAGGGAATGCAAGCGCCATGGCGCATTTTCTTTTCTTGGGGTTACCCCGGTCGGCCCTCTTAATGGCGCCAAGGAAAGAGCAGGCCCGGGCAATCAAAAGGCGGCCTCCTGCGGAGAGACCGCCCTTAAATGGTTCACTACTGCCACGCCAGCGCCTTATGCAACGCCAGCGTGACCGGCGGAGCGCCTGGCTCCTTCAAGCTTTCACTGGCTTTCATAAACCGCGGAGACCTGGTCCACGCGTTGGTTGGGACTTCTTTCTTCCGATATTATCAATTTATGAATACATGTCCCATTGCCGCCCCCTGTCAATTCAAGTTGCAAATGCACCAGCGAGGGCAGTAGCAAAGACCTCAGCGGGCGTCCGGTAGTCTAAACACTTGCGGGGGCGGTTATTTAGCCGATCGACTGCCTTCTGTACCGCCTCTTCTT